>NYZG01000218.1 GCA_002687025.1 Candidatus Poribacteria bacterium | reverse complement strand
GATGTCGTAGCGGCTGTGGATCTGGAGCGCCATGCCCAGCGCGTCGAACCCGGAACCCAGGTTGGACGTACTCGCCGGGACCTGCACCGTGATGCGACGTTCCTCGGCCACATCGGACTCCTTGCCAAGTCTAGCGCGAGACGTTTTCCGCGAAGGCGCGAATGCGGCGCAACGCCTCGGCAAGCGCTTCGCGCGAGTTCGCATACGACAGACGCAGGTGACCGGCGCCGTGGGAGCCGAACGACGATCCCCAGAGCGTCGCGACGCCCGCTTCTTCGAGCAGGTCGCGCGCGAACCGCCCGTCGTCGGGTGACAGCGCGGTGATGTTCGGGAAGGCGTAGAACGCGCCTTCCGGCTTCTCGCAGCGCATGCCGTCGATGGCGTTGAGCCCGTCGATGAGCAGGTCACGCCGAGCGGCGAACTCGGCGTGCATGTCGTCCACGGCGTCTTGCGGGCCGCGTAGCGCCGCCACTCCCGCGTGCTGCGTGAACGGAGCGGTGCATGAGTTCGAGTTGACCATCAGCAGTCCAAGCGCCTCCACGAGCCGCTCGGGCATCACGCCCCACCCGAGGCGCCAGCCGGTCATCGCGTATGTCTTGCTCACGCCGTCCAGGAGTATCGTGAGATCGGCCATGCCATCGTACGAAAGGATGCTGCGGTGGACGGAGCCGTAGAGGAGCCTCGAATACACTTCGTCGGAAAGCACCCAGAAGCGATTCGCCGTCGCCAGGTCCGCGATGGCGTCGAGTTCGCGGTCGCCCAGGACGCCGCCCGTCGGGTTTCCCGGCGAGTTGACGATGAGCATGCGCGTCTTCGGCGTCACGAGTTCGCGCAGTTGGTCCACGTCGAAGCGGAACCCCAGGTCCTCACGCAATGGGAGCGGCACGGGCCTGGCGCCGATGAAACGGATCACGGACTCGTAAATCGGGAAGCCCGGGTCGGGGTAGATGACCTCGTCGCCGGGCTCGACGCACGCGAGGAGCGAGAAGAACATGATCGGCTTGGCGCCGGGCGTGATCGCCACCTGCGCCGGGGTCACATCGACGCCGCGTGAGTCTGCCGTGGTTTCCGCGACCGCCTCGCGCAGCTCTGGTATACCGACGGTAGGCGCATAGCCCGTAGCGCCATCCTGAATCGCCTTGAACGCCGCATCGACGATATGCCCAGGCGTCGGGAAATCAGGCTGCCCGATTTCGAGGTGCACCACGTCGCGGCCCGTCGCTTCGAGAGCTCGAGCGCGGTCGAGCACCTCGAAGGCGGATTCCGTGTTCAGGAGTTCGTTGCGCGCGGCGAGCGCGGGAGTATGCAACAGGCGGCGCCCGGAGAGAGGTCGAGGCGTTACTGCGACCGGAAGTGATGCCCGCGGCGAACCGTGTCCCGTGCTGCCCTCCGGAGCCATACGGGACGTGCGCCGAGCGGCCCCGTCAGGCAGGGCGAAATCATACCATCCGGGCTGAGGTCCGACAACCGACGAGCGCTCGGTGCGCAGGGCTGTTTAGTAGTGGGGCTGAGAGGAGTTCGGTCTATGATCCTGTTGGAACCTCCAGCAGGAGACAGGAATCATGGCTACCGAGATCACTCCCCTCATGGACATCCTATCGACAATCCCTGATCCGCGCCATCGCAGAGGACGTGTCTATTCGCTACCGTCTATCCTCGGCATGATGTGCGCGGCGTCTCTGTGCGGCTATCAGACGTATGGAGCGATGGCGAAATGGTGCGAGGACTACGGTTCGGAATACGCCCAGGCGTTGGGATTGCCCCAACACCGGTCTCCCTGCAAGGCAACTCTGTGCATCCTGCTGGCGCGGCTTGATGTGGAGGAGTTGGAGAAGCGTTTGTGCGGGTGGATCGAGTCCGTGCTGTCGGTGTTGACTCCAGAGGCGTCGGCGTTCGCCCTGGATGGGAAGTCGTTGCGTGGCAGTCGGAAGCAGGGAGCGACCTTCCCGGCCATGTTGACCGCGTTCTCGCATGAGATGGGCGTTGTCCTGTGCCAGCGCGGCATTCCTGAGGGAGGACAGTCAGTCGGCGTAGAGGCTGAGGACGAAGATGCAGTCCGACGCACTAACGAGCTTCGCATCGCCAAGGACGTGCTGAAAGCCCTACTCAGCGACGGTCGTCTGGCAGGTCGGATATGGACGATGGACGCGCTCCACACGCAGCGAGAGAACGCGGAGACGATCGTCGAAGGTGAGGGCGACTACGTGATGCTGGCTAAGGGCAATCAGCCTACATTGCAGGAGAATATCGCGTTCCTGTTCGAGACCGATGACGCGCCAGAGGAGTGGTTCGACAACGCCTCGGAGTCGAATACGGCACACGGTCGCGTCGAGCATCGGAGTATTCGCACAAGCACGGTCCTGAACGAAACGGTGGGGTGGCCTGGCGTCCAGCAGGTGTTCGAGAGTCACCGTGTCCGTGTCGAGCGCACGTCGGGGAAACTGCATGAGGAGACCGTCTACGGCATCCCCAGCCTTTCCCCCGCGCAAGCCGATCCCTCTCGGCTGATGGAACTGATTCGCGGTCACTGGTCGATCGAAAACAGGCTGCATTGGGTGCGCGATGTCGTGTTCGACGAAGATCGCTCGCAGGTCCGTAAGGGCAACACCCCGCAAGTGATGACCGCGGTCCGAAACATCGCTATCTCCGTGCTTCGCATGGCTGGGAGGCGATCCACAGCGGCAGCACGACACCGGTGCGCTGCCCGACCGCGAGAAACACTCGAACTCATCGGCGTCACCATGGAAAACTAAACAGCCCTGGCTCGGCGCGCCTGTCGTCGTCGCCCGGCAATGGCGCCCGCGGGGGCCGGGCATGGCTGCGGCGCTGCCGCGACGCCACGTTGCATAGGCGCCTCCTCCCATACCCGGACCCACGCCGACAGACACGCGTCACTCATCGCCTCCGAAGAACGGCTCCCTGCCCGGGCGGACAACCCACTCGTCGAACGCAGACGGGAACTCCTCCGGCCCATCGCCCCCAGAGCGCACGCCGTCTATGCTGTTCACCGGAGCCACGGCCACGCCGTAGATCGGCGAACGCCCGGACAGTCTTCCATCGTCGGATTCGAGCGGCTCGAAGACTAGGGACGAGCCGTCGGCTAGCGTTATTCGGATCGTGCCGTCTGTGGCGCCGAGAGCGGCGGCATCGTCCTCGGGCTTGCTGACGTCGACGACACGCGCCACACGAGCGATTGGGATGTTCATACTCCGCAGCTTGGACTCGAAGCGCACCGTCTGCTCGCCAATGCCCAGCAGACGTCCCCGCAACAGGTCGCCGGTCTTCGCCATGAGCACGTGGGTCGGTGGGTCGTCGCGGAGGAAACGCGGCACGGTGAGCGCCCGATTCAGCGCCTCCCGGGATCCCCGGAGCCCGAGATACGCTCCAGAGCTCGTGTGGCCCGAGATGCGCCCAGGCGAGAACTCGATCGCCTTGACGTGGCGCGTGTCCAGGCTGCGCGTCTCAACGAACGGGGAGCGGAATCGCACCAGCCCCTCGTCGGCTGATTCGACCTTACACGGGATGGCCTCTCGGCTCTTCAGGCGCAGAACGTCGGGATACGCCTCGCGATCATACGCGGCCGCCGTCGACACGGTTCGGCTGCCGCGCTGTATGCGGGCTCCGCCCGCGAGAGCCACAGGCACGGGACTAACGCCTCCCGCGACCTGCCACCGGACGAGCTGCCCATCCTCACCGTCGAACGAGATGCGGCCTCCGAGACTCCCGGAGGAGTGGAACAGCCCGTCCTCGTATACCTCGGCCGCCTCGGCTGTCTCGTCGGCCGGCCCGAATCGCAACCGTGATGCCCCCGCCAGAACGCAGTGCGCCAGTTCGTCCGCGAACGCCGTTCGCAGCGCGACGCGATCCGCGTCCAGCCCCTCGATCCGGCCGCGCACGACCGACCCCTCGGGGTAGGTCACCTCTGCGGGGCCGACCACGGCGCTCAGCTCGATATCGGGCCGCACAATGCGATCGATTTCTCCCAGATCGACATCGCGCCGAGTGCCATCCCTGGCCCGGACGTAGGCGCCGCCGTCGTCGCCGAACAGGCGACCGTACAGGACCTGCCCATCGACCGTGTGTACGCGCGGCCTCGTCCAGTCCACGGGCCCCGCTGGCCCCTTGCCCGTCTGGCGGTAGATGCGCAGCTTCCTCACCGTCAGGTCCCGGCCTCGGCTACGGACGATGAGCCCCGCGTCGGGTTCCAGAGGACGGACGTCTGCCAGCTCCGCGAGCAAGAGCCCTGCCGAGTCGTGCACGGTCGCGACGCCCGCGCGGGTATCGAACGCTAGACGCAGGCGTACCTCCTGTTGCCCCTCTTCGACCGTCAACACCTGCTCGAACTGCCTACCTTGCGCGATCACCACATCGTCGGCCCATGTCTCCATTCGTAGGGCGCGGTCAACGCTTCGGCCGAGGGCCAGGACGAAGCCCGGCCGCTCGGAGGACGCAAACTCGAGGGCAATCTCGAAACGCTCCGGCCAATCGAGCGCGCGCGTTATCTCCGCCTGCGCCTTATCGGTGTACGGATGACCTTCACCATCCGGCCTCCACTTGTATGCCGAGAGGCCCATGCGGCCACGTGTACGACCGGCGGCGTACCCCCGCTCCAAGGACCAGTCCGCCAGGTGAGAGCCGTCGAACAGAAGGTCGGGGTGTTGCTGCAAGAAAAGGCTGCGGACCATGTCACGAGCCACGCGGACCTCGCCGTGACGCCGGCTCGACAACAGGAGCGCCTCACCGTCAACACCCACCAGATCCGCCACCAGGACATCGCCCGAGACCATCCCCACGCGATACGCCTCGGCCGGCTCCACGGGCAGGTCGGGAAACATGATGGAGTCCAATGCCGCCATGTCGACCACCAGAGGCTCCGCGAAGTGGGGCGATGCCCACCGCACTTGCCCGGGTTCGCTCTGGAGGAGCGTGCCTGGGAAGGCGTCGCCGTTCCTCCACACGAGGCGCCACGCGTCGTCCTCTGGCGCCACGGCGACCCACGACACGGACGGCACGATCAGCGCCGTCACAAGCATGAGTATCCGGCTAGCGCTCCACATCGCGTTCTCCAAGCCTATCTCTCGTAGACGGGCAGCAGACGGTAGTTCAGAGCCAGCGCGAGGGCGGACATGCCCGTGCCGTACGCCGGCCCATGCGAGCTCGCGAAACTGCCGTCCTCCTCCTGCGTTTCCTGGAGCTGTCTGACGGTGTGCTGGTTCCACGCCTCCCAGGCATCGAGGTCGCTGTGGAATAGCGCCTGCGCCATGTAGTACCGAGTGTAGAAAGGGTGATCGGACAAGCTGTGGTGCATCCGCCGCCTGATGAACTCCGATGCCGCCTGGTACTCCGGCCAGTCCTTCCTCTTGCCGATGGCGAACACCAGCGTGCCGATCGCAGTTCGCGCGACGCCGTCGCCATGGCTCTGCGTCGCCTGATAGGAGACGACACCATCTGCTCTCGTATGGGCTCTGAAGTAGCTCAGAGCCTTGTCGATGGCTTCGTTGGGTACCTCGACGCCGGCATTCCGCGCGCCGAGCAGTCCCATCAACACGGTCCCGGACACGGTAGTGTCGGCGTCCTGGGAGCCCGGCGAATACCGCCACGCGCCCCACGGATTCTGTTCCTGAGCAGTCAACGCGCAACGCGTTGCCAACTCCAGCGCCTGGCCGATCGTGCGTCGCCGCTCGACGGGGGCCTGGCTCCCCTGCCACAGCAGGCGGCCACTCACGACTCCATACGCCTCGGAGAGGGCCAATGTCGCGAAGCCGTGGTGATACATCGGGCCGTGACCCGGGCCGCTAATGTGACCGGTCTCTCCATCCTGACTGCTGATGATGTTGCGCAGGGCTCGGCGGACGTGGGTGGCGTACGGCCCGAAGTCGGGGTCTTCGCCGCTGGCCATGAACGCCATGACGCATATGCCCGTGATTCCCGGGCCACCCTCGCCACCCGGCCAAGTTCCGTCTTCCCGCTGCGTCCGCGCGAGATACTCCAGGCACCGGTGGTTGATTGCCCGAACCGCCGACGGCACGCCACGACCATAGCGAATGGTGGAGTCTTGCCCGCAGGCGCGGTCCACCGGCGCCGTGACCAACGCCGCCACCAGCCCAACCGCAAAGAAGAGGCGGCTCAGCGCTCCGCGCCCGGCGGCACAGCAACGCGCGCCTTGTGAGCCAGCGCGTGGGACTTTCATGCTGACGAACTCCACTGCCTCTGGCGCATCAGTCGCGTCCCTCTCCTCGCATCCACTCGATCCTGTCGAAGCCTAGCTCGCGGCCCATTGCTTGGAGCTGATCCTGCTGCCACGGACTCAGAAGCTCGCGATCCGTCCGCTGCGCGAGGTCGTACAGCACGAAGGGCGTTGAAGGAACGCCATCCATCTCAGACGGCACGGCCAATTCGGCCGCGATTGCCTCAACGCGCTGTCGCTGATCGTCCGCCAAGAGCAGGTGCGAGTCCACGCACGCTGCCGCCAGGTCACGGGACGCCTGCTCGCGGGCAGCGTGCCGTTGTGCCCGGCGTTCCTCGTATTGGGCGTAGGCTTCCTCTGAGAGGACATCCTCGATCGTCTGCTGGTAGAGGAGGTCCTCCGTGACATCGCCCGTGGCTGCGCGCTGCTCCCCACGGATCTGCTGCCTGAGACCGCCGAGCCTTTCCTCCAGCTGCTCGCGGGTCATCAGGCCGCCCTCCACGGCCGCCATCATCTGAGCTTCCGCGGCCCTCACTCTTTCATCGGCATCGCTGCTCTGGTCGTCGAGATGCCGTTCCACAGCGCCTTTCGCGACGAGCGCCAGTCGTTGCGTCGCGGAGTCGTCGAGGGATCCCAGCTGTTGCATGTGGGTCATCAGCCTCGCTGCGGCCACGGCCCTCGCCGCGTCCTGGCGGCCCCGTTCGTCGTTGTCGGCGGCTTCCCTGTCCATGGCTTCGAGTCTCTGACCCGCCTGCTCGCGGGTCATCTCGCCGGCCCTAACCATGGCCATGATCTTCTCTCTGTCGGCATCCAGGGGTGGGAGCAGAGCCCGCCAGAGCACAAGCTGAGCCTCGGACAGCAGGCTGTCCGCCGAGGGCTCGACTGCCCCGCGTAGCAGACCGTGGAGCTCCTGATTCCACACCATGCCCTTCGCGAATACACGACCCTTGTCATCCGCGTAGGCATCTAGCGACCGCTCCATCTCCGCGCGCTGATCGGGCATTAGGAGGAAGTGGTCCTCTGCCCACACCATAATGTAGCGATGGGCCGCGTGCCGGTCTCTGCGCTGCCTTGCCTCGTGGGACCCCACATAGTCTCGAAGCTGCTCGGCCGTCAGCTGCTCGGCAAGGGCCGCCTTCAGCGTGGGCTGTGACAGGAGAGCCACCAGTATCGCGTTGAGGCCGCCACTCCCCGCGCGCGCCATAGTGGCCACGAGCTCTTCCCGAGCCGACGTGTCGTCGGCCAACGCCAGGAGCGACGCACGGAGCGACTGGCGGAGACTGTCGGCGGACGTCTTGTCAAGACCGTATCGTCCGGCAACGCTCTCGCTGACGGGGCCGGCCATCCGGGCGATCCGCCGTATCCGCAATGCTCGTGGGTCCTCCCGTTCGGCCGCCGGTTCCGCCTCCTGACCCACAGCCGCGTGAGCGAGCATCGACACGGCTGCGATAGACAGCCAGACACAGGTCCATCCGCGCACGTTCCGTCCCCTTCTTGGGGCGATGACAGGTTGTCGGCGGCCCGGATCGAGGCGTCGCCGACGGGCGCGAACCCCCTGCGAGCGGCGCGTAGAAAGCAGATTACTCAATGCTCTTTCCTTCCAACGCGTCGAAGTAGACGTCCAGTCCCTGGCGGTACTCTTCCGGCAGATTACGCCCGGCCACGCCCGTGGCTTGGCCGGTAGCGCGGTGTTCGATGAACGCGCTGCCGGCGTCATCGCCCATACCCATCAACATCAGGGCCGACGCCGAAGCCGGCGGCGCCTTGACGACAACAGGAGCGTTCGGCACGCGCCCCGTTTCCAGGAGAATCTCGATCACTTCCGATTCCGCCGCGATGGCCCTGGGCCCGGTATCAGGCCGGGCGAGTATCCGCCGCGCCTCGTCCATCACAACGACGGCGGCGTTCACCTTCGCAAGCTGTCCCCGAATGAAGCGCTCCCCAGCGTTTGGCAGCGCGCTGATGTCAGACGCCGTCTCTCTCGCGCGCTCCGCGAGTTGAGCTTGCGCCTCGCTCAGCGTCTCGGCGCGGTCGGCGTGTTCCTCGGTGGTGATCGCCTCCTTCGCCTGCTCGAGCTCTCGCGTCTCCTCGCGCAGCAGCATCTCGCCATCCAGGATGCGCATCACCTCCAGCACCAACTCCGGCGGCAGATTCGGCAGAATGACCATTCCCATGCTCGACGGCGGCCCGCCCGGGGGGAGTGGGTCCACCAACTGTTCCGCCCAGCGATCCAGCGTATCGGCCCAATATTCCGCCTCGATGATCGACCGACCCACCTGGTTCTCACCGACCACCGTGGCGATATGGCGGATTTCGCCGGGCACGTCCAGGTTCTGCACTTCGTCGAGAACACGCGTGTAGTTCTCACTGGGGCGACGATCGGCGTAGGCCGCCATGTCTTCCAGAACCGTGGACACCGTTGCCGACTCGGCTACCTCGGTCTCGGCGGCCGATGTTCGATCGCGCCCATCTCCCGCCTCACCACCGGTGAGCCCAAAGGCGCCCAGCGTGTATTCGTTCAGATACGCCGCGACATCGATTTGGCGGCGCGAAGCCGCCTTCAATCGCTTCACGAACGTGCTGTTCTCGAAGCCCATGAGCAGCTTGCCCATCTCCTCGGCCAGGTCGGCGAAGGCATCCAGCAACTCCTGTTGCTCCTGTACCGCCTCAAGCACGAGTTCCGCCGCGCTCGCCGGCGCGGGTTCGTCTTCGTCTTCGTTCCCGCTGCCCTTGAGGGCTGTCCCTGGAATCCCCAGGCCGCCGACGACCTGTGGGGCGTTTTCCGCGTCCTCGCTCTCGTTGAAGCCGGACTCGACGTCCAGGACGAGCGGCGTCGGGTTCGCCGGCACATAGGCGGGTTTGCCGTCCGGCTGCTTGCTTCGATCTGTCGCGACGCCCTCGCCGGGCGTGTTCGGATCGTCCGGGAACTCGTCCAGTCCTTCGGACGGCTTCCTGCTGTCGGGGCCGTATTTGTCCGCCTCGGGCGCCGGATTGGGCTTTCCACCGGGTGGCGCGGGAGGGCCTTGCGTCCCCTCCGCCGGGTCGGATGGATCAGTCGCATATTCACTCGGCGGCTGCGACGAGGGCTCTCCGGGGGCCTCCGCGGCTTGCGCGAGCAGGTCCGCGACGGAGGGCATCCTCTCGCCCGCGATTTCGGCCAGCAGCTTGAGCATCTCTGCCCAGTTATCGAGCTGATCCGCCGTGAACTCCTCGTTCTTGATCGCTTCTTCGAGCAACTCCTTACCCATGTGGGTCAGGCTGTCCAGCCGTGCGGCGTTGGCCTGCTCCTCGGCCGCCTGCTGCTGGATCGCCGCGCGCTGCGCTGGGTCATCCAGCGCTTCGGGTGCGAGGTCGCGCAGTTCGAGGTTCGTTTGGTGCAACTGCAGTTCCTTCTCGTACACCTCCTGTGCCGCCCCCGCCCAGAGGCCCATCTGCTCTGCCACCCACTTGAAGTGCGCCGCGGGGTCGAGGACGTGGATTACGTAGTAGGGCGAATAGGCGCGCTCGCGCCCCGGCAGGTAGTCCTCGGCGAAGGCTCGCAAACGCAGGCTTTGAGGGTAAACCCCCTCGCGCTGGGAGGAGAATGTGGCAGCCACGGCCATCTCGTCGGCAGTGGGACTTCCCGCCGCGACGGTCTTCTCGCCGCTGTCGGGCTCGGGATTATGGATCGCATGGCGGATACCTTCCCACTCCAAGCCAACCCTCTGCACCCCGAAGTCATCCTCGGCGCGGATTTCGAAGGCGACCACTTCGGTGTCCAGCAGAACCTGGTTGTTCCTCAGTCTGCTGACGCCAACCGTCGGCTGCCCGTCGTCACGTGCCTCGATAATGAAAATCTGCGGCTCTCGAACGGCGAGGCCGAGTTGATCGCGCCAGGCAAGGCGGACACGCGTCTTGCCCGCCACGGGGATCGCCTCGGTGGTGATGCGCGGCCCGTCCACGCGCTGCGGCTTGCCGTCCAAGGTCGCGTGCGCGAGATCGCGTGTGGCGGTGGCTTCCAGTACTGCGGCGCTTCCCCTGACCAGCGTCAGACCTCCTCCGCGGACGTCCTCCTCCTCGGGTTCGGCTCGCTGAAGGTAGGCGGGCAATGTCACCTGCGCCACGAGTCGCGTCAGCTCCGGGCGCATCCTGGGTTGGACTGGTATGGCGCGGCGCGCGTCTCCCACGCGAAGCGCGACGAGCCCGTCCTCCGTTTGGGGCGGCATGTGGAACTGGTAGATTCCGCCGCTCAGGTCGGCAGCCACCGGCATCTGACCTGCGTACCGCGCCTCGCCCGATGCCGGCCGCCAGGGCGAATCCGCTTGCAGCCACGCTTCGACATCGAAGGGCTCGGCGTACGGCACGACCTGGATACCCGTCTCGCCGTCCAGTTGCGCAAACGTGTACCGGGCCACGTCACGCCAAGGCGTCAGCCATCGAACGACGCCGGTCCTGCTCGCGGCGGGGGCCACCACCACACCCACGATGGCGAGGGCCAGCGGCAGGCCCGCCGCAACAGCCCAGCGACGATGTCGCGGATGCGGCACGGCGCCTGTCAGATCATGCTGTGCCACCTCGTCGTCGACCTGGCGCATGGCCGCCGCCACCAGGGCTGGGCTTGATGATTCATCCGACCCACTGCGCGCCAATTCCACGATGCCCAGAACGTGATCGCCAAAGCGCGGAAACTTGTGCAGCAAGAGGCGGGCCACCTGATCCAGCCGCCGATGCCGCCAGACCCAGTTGTGCCCCTTCAGGGGGAACAGAACCACCATCCCCGCCATGCCTGCCGCCAGGATGGCCGCGCGCAACAGCGCGTGGGTGTCGACCAGTCGATCCAGGCCAAACACCAGCAGATAGGAAACCACCGCGCCGAAAATCGCGGCCAGGGCGCCTTCGGCGAGCTTGACGACCCATACGCGCCGTCGATACTGCTCCAGCGCCGCCTGCATGCGCGGCGGGAGGTCGATGGCGCCCTGATGCGAGCGTGTCTGGCTCATCCAGAGCCTTCCTCGTGTCGGGAACGGACCATCACACCGCCCCAATCATCTTCCGCGCCGTCCAGAACACGCCGAGGAGCAGGATCAGGGCCGCGGCCCACAAGGGGTGAGCCCAGATTCGGACGCGATGGACGGTCGGCTCCGGCTCCGGCAGGGCCGCCAGATACCCCAAGATATCCCGCGCGTCGGAGACCGGCGCCAATCTGCCCAGCGTGATCTTGGCGATCTCGTCCAGCACGTCGAACCGGGCCACCTGGCCTTTGCGCTCCCGATGCACGCCCTGCACCGAGACGTCGGCCTGCACAGTCGCCCCGGTTTCCGCGCTGCTGGCGACAAGGCCGTAGTTCCCCGGCTGTTCAGGGATGAACGACCCCACGAACAGACCCCACGCATCCCCCTCACCAGGCTGCAGACGGATCGTCTGTGTCTTGCCCGAGGGCGAGATCGCTTGCACCGTCACCGAGCCCTCGTCCAGTGGATCCCCGAAGCTGTCCATCACGTTCGCATTGAGCGTGACGACATCATCCACTTGCGGCCGGTCCGGCGAGTAGAATAGCCGCATCGATTCGCCCTCGGCGATCTGGCGCCGGTACGCCATCCACCGCGCGACCTGACCCCAGAAGCGGTAGTGGTACCGATCCTCGACTCCCTCACGCCAACGCCAGGCGCTGTCCGTGCCCATGAACAGCGTCTTGCCCGCGCCGTACGTCTTGGTCACGATCAACGGCGTCCGCCCGTGGCTCGTGGTCTCCTGCTCGTGCACTGCAAGCGTCTCCGCGCCGGCTTTGGCCCTCTGTACGCCCGCATGCCAGTGGAACCCGGGCAGCCTACGCCAGACGTCGGCATTCGCCTGGTCGGTGTCCTCCAAGCGGGTCAGCAGGCTTCGCCTTCCGGTTTCGGTCAACGCGAAGTGGCCGGGCGCGCCCGAGCCGACGCCCCGAATTCTGCCCTGGTCGAGGACGACGGGAAGCAAGTCGGCAAGCGGACCCGAGGCCAACGAGCTCTGCCGCCCGGCCCGACCCGGAATGAAGACCAAGCCCGACGCCTGCGCGCTGACCAGTTGCCGCAGATCCCGGGCCTGCGGGACGGTCAACTGACCCGGCGCCATCCCCACGTCGCCGAGGAAGACCACGTCGTAGCGGCTCAGTTCGTTGGGGGCGGGGAAGCGCTTGATATACCCACGGCCGCCGCCAACTTTCGGCAAGCCCGGATGGAAGAGCAGGCATGTCACCTCGACGCCAGGATCCCGCTCCAGGGCGTTGCGCAGATAGCGGTATTCCCACCTCGGCGATGACTCGATCACCAGGACCTGCAACTGCTCCTGACGCACGGAGATCGAGGCGGAGATGACGTTGTTCTCTTCCACCGACTCCTGCGGGTCGGTCGGAACGCGGAGCGTCAGCGTGACATCACCCGTCGTCGTAGGCGTCCAGACCAGAGTCTGCTGCGCCTCGCCCATCGCCGGGACGCGAGCCGTCTCGGTGATGGTCGGTCCATCACTGACGCGCAGGTCCACCGTCACGTCGCGGCTCTGACCCAGCGTGCTGCGAACCACGAAGGGAATGCGGAGCGGCTTCTGCACTACCGCGAAAGTCGGCGCGTGCACGCTGACCAATTCGAGGTCGGGCAATGGCGCTTCGCTGCCGACGCCCACGGTGAACACGGGAACCCCGCGCATGCGGGCGCGCGTCGCAGCCTCGACCGGCGATCTGCCGGCATTCCAGTCGCCGTCGGAGATGAGGACCACGCCGCGCAGATTCGAGTGGCTATCAAGAACGTGCGACAGCCCGGCGTTCAGGTCCGTCGCGTCGTCCGCCGGGTCGAGCTGTGACGAGAACGGCTCGAACACGACATCCAGTTCCTCGGCGACCGGCTGCCAGATGGCCTCGGACAGCAGCGGCTGAATCGTCTCGGCGCGGCTTATGGGCTTCGGCGAGCCCCCGCGCCCATTGATCACGTCCCGGGTGTCCATGCTGTTCGACTGATCCCAGAGCACCGCGAGGGTGGCGCGTTGGTCCGGCGCCTGCATCTGCAGCCATTCCGGCTGGTTCAGCGTCAACACCACCAGGCAGACCAGCACGAGGCGCAACAGTTCCAACGCGCCGACGCCCCTGCGATAGCCGCTACGCCGCCATGCCAGCCAACACAGCGCTCCGGCCGCGGCGACAATGACCAGTCCCAGCGCCATGACGGGCCCGCTGGTATAGAACTCAAAGCCCTGCTGGTCCTGCATTACCACGTCTCCGTTCTGCCAGCGCCGCCGCCGGCCGCGAGGTCGCTGAAACGCGCGCGTTCGGCTTTCCTGCCCGGCAGACTCAGCGCCGCCTCCAGAAGAAGCGCCGCCGCCATCACCACGAGGAAGGCGCGCCATATCTCGCTCGCCAGAGCATCAGTGTCGCCGACGGCGGCGTCGATGCGCCGGTACGGCAACCCGTCGAACAGCCCACCGACCGCCGCGACGGCCGACGGGCCAGAGCGATCCTCCGCCAGGCTGCGATTCACGGCTGCCCAGTACTCCTCGCTGCGATAGACCCCGGCGTGCAGTCCACGCCCTGAAAGGGTCGGCGCGTCATCCGTCGGAGCCACGGGTTCCCACGGGCCGCGATCCGCGAGCGCTGCAGCGTCGGCATCCCGTTGAGACGCGGGAGCCAACGAACGACAGCCCTCAGCCAGCGCCCGCTGCAGCATCACGTAGAACACGACGCCGTCCCGTTCGAGAGAAGAGAACTGTGCCGTAGGCAGCGTGCCGCAGAAGTACGCGCCCCCGTGGTGGGATCCCACGCGGGTGAGCAGAGGCCGGTCGCTTCCAAGCCGGGCCAGAGCTGTTCCGAGACCGTCTGCCCGGCGGTACTGGTAGGTCCGCAGTTCGTTCAGCGGCAAGGCGTCGCCACTGCCCACGTGGGCGAGCAGGTCGGCGTCCCCACGCCACCACGAGACCTCGGCTTGCTCCTGCCCGGGCCGTTGCCAGTCGCCCCACCTTGTCGAGAAGATCTCCCCGTTGCCGCTTCGGCCCGGCGGAAAGAACAGGACCACTCGCCCCGACCCGACGAAGCGCTCGATTTCCTCCGCCACTCCGCCGCTGGGCAGCGGCTCCTGCCAGATCAGCAAGCCCGTCCCTTCCCAGTCCACCTCGTCCACGCGGGACAGGGGGATCACATCGACGCGGTGGCGCCAGCCTGGGTCCGTCGGTATCGCGAGCGCCCGACGGAACGCCTCGGCGATCCGGGCGTCGTCACTGACGATGGTCGCCGCTCGTACCGCCGGCTCCGAGAACACGAAGTAGAACCGGTTGTCCAGCGGATTCGCGTCGCGTGGCAGCCCGACCGAGCCCCACCCGGCCGCGAGCCTGGCGTCGATCGGGATACGGTGGCCCTGCAACGATGCGCCCTGCGCGTCGAGTTCCACCTCAACGACGGACCGCACGCCGTT
Organism: Candidatus Poribacteria bacterium; assembly: GCA_002687025.1. Lineage (GTDB taxonomy): Bacteria > Poribacteria > WGA-4E. The sequence continues at coordinate 3,203 of NYZG01000218.1, read as the reverse complement.
GACCTCAAACTCAATCGGGATACGACCGGCCACGGCGTCCCCGCCCGCGGCCCACACCATTACATCGAGCGTGAGTTCCGCGTCGCCACCACGAGTCTGGCGCCGCACGTTCTCCACGCGCACTGACAGGTTGCGCTCAGGCCGATCCGCATACGACAGCAGGAAGTGGTGCACACCCTCTAGCGTGGCGAACTCTTCACGCAGGGCGCTCCAGCGGCCACCGTCTGGATCCCAGTCGTTCCGGCTCAGATCCGAGCATATCCAGATGTCGGCGCGCCCGGCGTTGTTCGCCTCGAGGTACTGCACGGCCGATTCGAGCATGCCCGGTATGTCAGCGCTGGTGGCAGTCGCCTGGGTCGTAGGCAGGTCCAGCAGAGCGCTGGGTGAGTTCACCTCGCGTGCCTGCCCCGTGGCGCTGTCGACCAGGACGAGATGTGTGCCGTGGCCGCCCTGCTCCAACAGCGGAACCAACTTCCTGAGAGCCGTGGACCTCTTCGACTCGCCGGTCTGTAGATCCCGCGCCTCCATGCTCGCCGAGCGGTCCAGAAGGACCAGGGTCGCATCGCGCTTGCCCATGCCTACGCCACTCAGCCACCCACCTGCCAACGGACGGCCGACGGCGAGGACCAGCACCGCGACCGCCAACATCCGCGCCAGCAGGATCAGAAGGTGGCGAAGGCGCGCCATGCCCCTGTTCATGCGCTTGGCGCTCACCAGGAACATCATCGCCGCCCAGTTCACGGTCCGATGCCGACGCTGGTTGACGAGGTGAATCAGGATCGGTAACGCCACCAAGGGCAGGCCAAGCAACGCCAGCGGCTGTAGAAAGCTCATGGAGCGTTACCCACGTCTCTTTGGCGTTCGTCCCAACAGGAACCGCGCCAGGACGTCGTCGTACTTCTCGTGCGTGCTGATGCGATGGTAGTCGACTTCGGTCTCGCGGATCACCTGATCCATGCCCTCGAGGTACATGTCCAGCGCCCGCCGGTACTGCGCGCCGACTATGGTCGGGTCTGCCAGCATCGGCTCGCCGCCCTCCATGTCGACGAACCGCACTGGACGGTCGAATTCGAACTCCAGCTCGCTCTGATCCAGCAGATGGAACACCGCAAGGTCGTGCTTTCGGAACCGCAGGTGCTGGGAACAGCCTCGCAGGACGTCCGGCTCGATGAAGAGGTCAGACAGGACGACGATGAGCGCCCTTTGCGGCACTCGCTCCGCTGCTTCGTGGAGCGCCTCGGCCAGTCCCGTCTCCCCCGACGCCTGCATCGATCCCAACTCGTCGAGCACCACGCTGAGGTGTGCCGGGCCTCGCTTCGGGGGGATCTCCTGGTGAAACTCCGTGCCAGCACAGTAGAGCCCCACGGCGTCGCCTTGCCGCGAGGCGATGTATGCCAACGCGCCGGCCATGTGACGGGCGTACTCCAGCTTGCTGACGCCGTCGCCGGCAAAGCCCATGGACCCGCTGGTATCGACAACCAGGCACATGCGCAGGTTCGTGTCAGCCTCGAATTCCTTGACGTAGTGGCGGTCGTTTCGCGCGTAGCTCTTCCAGTCGAGCCGCCGAGGGTCGTCGCCCGGCACGTACTTGCGGTATTCCGCGAACTCCAGGCTGGAGCCGCGGATTGGGCTCCGGTGACGCCCCGACACGCTCCCGAGCATCGGTATGCGCGCGTGCAACAGCAACGGGGCAAGCCGCGCCAACACCTTGGGGTCCAGGAACTCTCGGCTGACCTGCGCCGACATACGCTAGCCCTCTTCGGACAGTTCGCTTACCAGCCGATCGACGATGTCCCGGCTGGTGATGTTCTCCGACTCTGCGGCGAACGACGTGATGACGCGATGCGCTAGCACGGGTTCCGCGGCGGCGACCACGTCTTCCAGCCGCGCCATGTAGCTGCCGCTGAGCGCCGCGCGCGCCTTCGCGCCCAGAATCAGGTACTGGACGGCCCGCGGCCCGGCGCCCCAAGCCACGAGCGGCTTCAGCCAGTCGGGCGACTCCTCGCTCTTCGGCCGGGTGCGACGCGCCAGGTCGACGGCGAACGCGTAGATATGCTCGGCCACCGGAATGCGGCGGACCACGTCCTGAAACGCCAGCACTCGCTCCCCGGTCAGGACGTGTTCGAGCGAAGGCAGCGACACACCGGTCGTCGTCCGCGCGATTTCGAGCTCTTCGAGGCGGTCTGGGTAGTCGACCTCAATGCGGAACATGAAGCGGTCGAGTTGCGCTTCGGGCAGAGGGTACGTCCCCTCCTGCTCGATGGGGTTCTGCGTAGCCAGCACGAAGAACGGGCGTGCGAGCTGGTACGTTCGGCCGATCACCGTGACCTTGTATTCCTGCATCGCTTCAAGCATCGCCGCCTGCGTCTTCGACGGCGCGCGGTTGATCTCGTCCGCCAGGATGATGTTGGCGAACAGTGGGCCCCTGGCGAATTCGAACTCGCGCTTGCCGCCGGGAACTTCCTGCAAGATGTCGGTGCCGGTGATGTCCATCGGCATCAGGTCGGGCGTGAACTGGATACGGCTGAATTCCAGTTCCATCGTCTCGGCGAAGCTGCTGACCAGCAGCGTCTTCGCCAACCCAGGCACCCCCATGAGCAGCGCGTGGCCGCGAGAGAACAGACAGATGGACAGGTGCTCGACCACCCGTTCCTGACCCACGATGACCCTGGAGAGTTCCTTCTTCAGCCGACCGTACACGCCGCGCAGTTCGTCGATGGCGGCGACATCGTCGGCGTGCATGTGGTCGAGGTCACGCGTTGCTGGCATGGGATGCGATTCCTGTCGTGAACTGAGTCCGTTCGGCGCTTCCGTGGCGCCTCAGAACTAAGAGTACCCGAAGGCTCCCTCGGTGCCACATTGCCGAATGTACTCGTAGCCGGGGTTCTCGTCACTGTTCTTCCCTGCATCTCGAGCCGCTTACGCTGGGGAGCCAACAACCGATCGATCGTGGCCGCGCTGACGCTTCGCAGCTGCTCGGTGATCTTCGGGCGGCATACCAACTCGCCGTGAACCACGAGCGCGTCGACAACATCGGGAAGCCACGCTGCCAATCGCTTCCCGCACGGAAAACCCAGTATCTCCCAGATGCGCGTCAACGGCTCCAACACCGCATCGCCATGCACACGCCTGCGACCGCCACGGCGACGACCAGATGGCGCCTGCGGAGGAGACGATCCAGACCGCGCCTCGGGAACGCCGTT
>NYZG01000217.1 GCA_002687025.1 Candidatus Poribacteria bacterium | reverse complement strand
CGCGGGTTACATCGCGACGCCATCCGGCCCCAGCGTGCCGGGGATCACGGCGATCGTGTGTGGGTTCGTTACGTCGCTCGCGCTGGCCGCCGGCCGGTTTCGCTATGCATGGTGGTCGCTGCATCCTGCAGGCTACATGGCCGCGAATTCCTGGGGTATGCACATCTACTACAGCTCGTTCCTCACCGGCTGGCTCGTGAAGACGGCGCTGCTAAGGTCGGGCGGCTTCCGGGCGTACCGCGGCGCATTCCCGTGGTTCATGGGCCTCATCATCGGCGACGTGCTCGCTCAGGGAGTGACGAGCGTGGTCCGTTGCATCCAGGACTTTCTGTAGCGACAGCCGCGCCCTTGTTCACGCTGTCGGGCGTGTTGCCGCACCGGCGCCGGCCGCGGCGTCCGGATCGTGCCACGTTCACATACGTCTCGCGACGCGCGGGCCGTCACTCAGCGCACCCGCGGTACGGCGCGCCGAGGGTGGCCTGACCCTGTTGCCTCTTTCGTGGGATCGACCGGGTTGTCCCCGCGCGCGACCGTGTCCGATACTGTCGCCCGAGAGTTAGACACCCTACACGGCGCTTCGGCGCCCCAGAGACCAACATCGGATAAGGGACCTCGGCATGGCGAAGCACTCCTGTCTCGTCGGCGCCCTGGGCGTCGCAGTCTCAGTTCTCTTCCTGCACGGGGCACACGCCGCAATCGACGCTGCGGACGCCGTCGGCGTGTGGCTCTTCGATGACGGCGCCGGCGACACGGCCGTGGATCTGTCCGGCCTCGGGAACGACGGCCCGCGCCTCAACGCGACGTGGACGGACGACGGCGCCTTTGGCAAGGCGCTGGAGTTCAACGGCTCCGACGCCTGCGTCGAGACCGGCCAGCCGCTCCTCGACGGCCTGTCCGATTTCACGATTACGGCCTGGGTGAAGCCCATCGACATGGCGGGCAACCGCATCGGGCTGGTCGGGCAGAACGACTCCCCGGAATTCGGATTCATCGACGCCGGCACCATCAACCTGTGGACGCCCAACGGCGCCGCGTCCATCCCCTATGGACACGACCAGGACCAGTGGCACTTCGTCGCCGGCGTCGCCAGCCCTGACAAGACGGCGGTGTACGTCGACACGGACGAAGTCACCTCCGGTGGCGCGCCCGATCGCGGCACGTCCGCGTTCACCGTCAACATCGGGGGGTGTGGCATCTGGGACGCCGCAGGGAACTGGTTTTCCGGACAGATGGACGATGTCTCCATCTGGCACGTGGCGCTTGAGCCGGAGGATCTCGAAGTCCTCATGACCCAGGGCCTTGGTGGCGCGCTTGGTCTGTTACCGGTGAGCGCAAAGGGCAAGGTCACGGCTACCTGGGCCGGCATGAAGCGGCATCGATGACGCGCGCGTCGAGCGTAGCCAAGGTACGGGGACGTACACGGTGGCCGCGGCCGCAACGGTAACCGCAGGCGTACCGCGGGGCGAGGGCCGCGCGGTACGCCTGCGGGCGCCCGAGGCGACGCGCGCCATCTCTCCGGCCGAGATGTGGAGGTAAGGCGCGCGACGCGGCCCCTGTCAGAACACGCAGTGGGCGTGGACCCCAGTGGTCGAATGCCAGGACGCGTCGCTCTCGGCGGATTCCGATACGGTATGCGGCCGCGAAGCCATCCCGAGCTGAAAACGCCTCAAGGCGCTGACTCGCGTCACAAGGTCATACCATGGGTATGCATGGAGTTGGCTGCCGCCCGGGCGCTCAAGTCCGCCACGCGCGCTCCAGGCGGTTGAGTCCTCGCCCAGAGCGCGGGTAAGCTACGCCGAGTCGGAGGACGTTGTACCGGAAGGCGCGAGCCTCGACTCACGGCTCTCCACAGGATAGGACGCCATCAATGAAGCGCGCGGCGGCGGCCATGGCATGCGTAGCGACCGCGATGCTCCTGCTGGGGTGTGGCGACGACATCGAGGGCAACACGGCGCCGAACATCCTGGTCCTCGTGACGGAGCCCGACTACCCGGCCCCGGGCGACGCGGTAGGCATTCGCTTCGATATCCTCGACCTCGATGGCGACCGCGTCCGGCTCACATGGGACATCTCGGGAGGCGAGATACTCGTCGAGGACGGCAAGTACTTCTGGCGCGCGCCGGACGACGAGGGGAAGCACCAGATCACGCTCCGCGCCAGCGACGGTCAGGATGTGGACAGCAAGACGGTCGATGTCCTCGTGTGGCGTCCGCGTGAAGGCAACTACTACCCGCTGGCGATCGGCAACAAGTGGACTTACATAGACGAGAACGACGAGACGGTGACGCGCGAGGTCATTGCCACCATCCCCATCGAACACACCGTCCCAACCGTTACGTCGTACGTCATCGAAACCGCGACGACCGACCCGGGCGTGCCTGACGGCGTCGTGAACTTCGCGTACGTGGGGCGTGTGAACGAGGGCATCGACCAGCACGCCGTGAACGTCATCTTCGGGTCGGGGGACACGCTGATATTCGACCCGTATCTGCCGCTGTACCAGTGGCCCCTGATACCGGGCAAGGAATGGGTCGCGCCCTTCAAGGCGCGGGTCCAGGACGGCTTCTTCGTCGGCGAGGGTACGGCGACATATCGCGTCATCGACGAGTCGACGCTGACGACCGCTGCGGGGACGTTCGAGCACGTCTTCCAGATCGAGGAGACGTTCGTGTGGAAGCTGGGCGATTGGGATCTGGACACCACCGTGGCCAGAAAGTGGCTGGCGCCCAACGTTGGCATCGTGAAGATCGACCAGACGCAGACGCGCGGTGAGCAGACACAGCATACAGCGGTCGAGCTCATCGACCACGAGTTGCGGCCTGACACGAGCTTCGACCACATACCGGCAGACGAAGCCGCCGCCGCAGGCCGCTTCATCGCCGCCCGCTGAGTCGGCGACGGCAGCCGCTGCGCGGGCACGCATCGCATCTCCGCGATCGGCTGCCGTCGCGGCCATTACGGGTTCGGCATTGGGGTGACGCGGACGTCCTCGAGCGTCCGGTCGACTTCGGCGAATTGCGCGGCGGCGATGGTGAACACGTCTGGGTCACCGGTAACCTGGCCGGCGACCTTGCCTGCGTCGCGCACCCAGAAGAGATACGTAACCCGCTCGAGGTTCTTGTGCACGAGTGTAACCGCAAGCGTGGCCTCGCCATTGTCCTGTGGGTCCGCGGAGGCGAACTTCTCGACTGCAATCTGATTCAGGGCGAGGAGGATGCCGTCGACGATCGCGTTGTCGGCCTGTTCCACCACCGGCTCGGAGATTCTCCAGACCACGCCCTGCCTCGTAAGAGCAACAAGCTCGCGGCCGCGCACGAGCTCGACACGGCGCACGTCGATGGAGTCGATGGCGGGGAGCACGCGCTCCCGGAGGCCCGCCACGCCAACCTGCCACCCAGCGGCGGTCGTGTCCTGGACCAGGGCCACCGACGTCGATCCGTTGACCCGGACGGCCACTGTGCCTGCTGATTGCGCGCCAAACGACACGACGGTGGGACCGGTTTGGCCGGGGCCATCGTACAGGGTGACCGTCAGTCGTGGCTCCGCGAGCCCGTGCCCCCGGGCCGCGGCATCCGTGGCTTCGAGTATCTCCTCTGCCTCCAGCGCGTCCAGTTCATAAAGCAGTTCGTCTACGCGTGAGGAATCTGCACGCGCCTCGCGGGGCGCCACGATGTGCCACGCCGCTTCGGCCGGCGTCGAGCGCTTCTCAACCGTGTAGCGGGTGTCGCCGTAGGCGACCTCTACGCGGTGTGTCTCCGAGCGCTGGAAGTCGGCGATCCGTCGGTCCCGCCAATCCAACGCTCTGGCGGGAAGCGCTTCGAGGAGGTCCGGGCCTATCTCGTAGACGCTTCGGGCCTCCAAGTTCGCAACGCGCACCCTCCCGTCGGCCCCCGCTGCGCCGCGCGACACCCGGATCGCGCGACTGCCTCCCTCGATGAGGTCGACGCGCACGTGGGTGACCGCGTCGCCAAGGTCGTATGTCAGGATGTCGGGCTCCCCGTCGGCGACGAATACGGCTGCCTTCGCTTCCAGCAGCGCGTCCAACGTCGAGGCGATGGCGTCCTGATCGGCAACGGCATCGACGGGCGACGATATCCGCCATGGCGCCGACGCGGTTTCTCGCGTCGCGACGATGTCGGCCTCCGGGCCGCCGCGCTTCACGGACACGCTGCGCACGTCGTTCTTCTCGAAGGACATGACCGAGCGATCCCGCAGTTCCGCGGGTGTACGCATCACCTCGTCGAGTACCCACGCCTGCATGAGGATGGCGTCCTGGTCGTCCCCCTCCTTTGCGTACAGCGAATAGCTCACGCCCTTCTGCCCGAACAGGAAGCGCTTGGACTGTCCCGCGAATTCCACCGTCAGCACGACCTGGGGGGCGTCGAATCCGTACTCGTCGCGCGTTGGGCCTATCCGCTCCCGGATGTTCCGGTCCAGGACACGGAGGATGTCCTTGGCTCCGCTTTCGAGGGCGGGGGCGTCGACCGGCTGCGTCAGGCGCCATCCTCCGGTCTCGCGCACAATGGTTATGTCCGGCATCGTCGGGTCCGCGTATTCCACGACGGCCTTCGTTATGTCGTCGAAGGCGATGCCGTATTCCTCGCCCAGGGTCGGGAGCGACTCGTAGTCGTCCTGCGCCTCAGGCCGCCAGACGAGCACCGCCACAAGGAGGCCGCCGAACGCAATGGCCAGGAGTAGGATCAGGCGTAGGGTGCGTCGTGTGTTCATCGGGCAGGATTTCCACGCACGAGTACGGTGGCCCGGCAACGGGGTCTATCGGCGACATCGCCAATGGATGATACTGTCTTGCACCCGCAACGCGGAAGCGACATCAGGTGGGGAGGATGTGGAACCATTCCCCGAAGAGGAACTGCAGCCGACCGATGAGGATGGTGAACCGCGAAATCACCATGTTCCCGTAGACCGCGCCGAACCCGAGCATCAGGAACACGACGCCGACCCGCGAAACCGCGTTCAGCGCAGCCCCCCGGCGTACGGTCATCATGAAATACACGAGGACGCTCGTCGTCCCGACAAGCACGACGAGCGCATTGATCACGGCCCAAGCCGACCCCGCGTCGCCTACGCCCTGTATTGTGGACAGGGCCTGTGGGAACAGGCGCGCCTGGATCGCTGCGGGAAGCGTCTGGCCGGCGGCGTACCCAATCGCAATGCCACACGGGATGCGGGCCAACCAACCCAAACGAGGGACGAACGGGGCCATGAACAGCACGCCGAGGAGCGTGAACAGGATCGTCCAGGCGGCGGATGTCGCATCCTTCGGGGCGGTGATCCCCTTCCATACGACCGGGATGAGGACGAAGTAAAGCGCGAGCAGCACCGTGACACCGGTGCCGACACCTACCATCACGTGTTCGGCGACGCGATACACCGCGTTCTCACGGTACAGGAAGCTGAACATCGCCAAGCTCAGGATCGCGGCCACCCATACGCTCAACTCGGTCGACACTACTCGGCCTCCTGGGCGTCGCGCCGTGTTGCCCAGTGGCCGATGTTCGCCAGGGCGATGAAGGCCAGCATCAGGAGATGACCGAGAAACAGCACGCTCATCTTGGACGACGCGTCCGGCTCGAGTCCGCCGTACGCTTTCGTCACCATCGTCTCGTAGTCGGCCGCGCCCCTGGTGCTGCGTAGCAGCCCAGTAATCTGGCCGCTCGCGAGGTACGGGTATTGGCCCGTCACGATCGCCCCGGTGGCTCCGGTGCAGAGCTTGAGGCCGAACTGGGCGTTGGCGAAGTCGACCCACTTCTGATAGTGCTTGCTGCCGGTCATCTCTAGCGCGAGCGCGACGTCGGCGAGCCCCGTGACGCCGTCCATCACTGCGACCGAGTCCGTCGGCACGGTCTCGCCGTCGACGTCGACGTCGGGGAACGCCCCGGCGATGGACGAGCCCATCTCCATGATCGCGGCGGTGATGTCGGGTTGGTACCCAAGGAACACGTAGTCGACGCCGTCAACCTTGCCGAGTTCGAGGCCGACGGCGCCGAGCATGCTCTCGGCCAGTGGGGCCCCCCCGGAGTCGAACGACACGCACAGCACTCGTGCGCCACGTCCGAAGGCGTGGTGCAGGGCAGCTCGCGACATCGGGTCGAGTTCGGCCCTGCTGCTGATGCCGTAGTCCATGGCTATGAGAATCGCTTGGTCCGCGTCAACAGCTTCGACCGCGTCGAACACCTTGCGGGCCTCGCTGGACGGTGGCAACGGTATGACCGGCCGGAGAACCAGGCCGAGGAAGAGCACCAGGGCCACGCCGAGGAAAACAACGCGGCGATCGATGTTCAGGAGTTTCTGCATGGTCCTATCACCCGCGCCCGACGAAGCTGCGTTCGAGACCCATGAGAATACGCACGGACTGCGCCATGATGCCAAGAGCGACGCCGAACCCGATGCCGCGCTGCATCGCCATGGCCGGCACGCTTAGTAGCCACCCCTCGGCGGACGCGCCACCAGGCCCGGGCAACGAGACTACCGCGTTGCCCAGCAGGACAACGACGGCCGCCACGAGTAGCACCGTGGCTTCCATCGTACGGGCGCGGAACGCGCGATACGCCGCCGACGCGATGAAGAACGCCAGAAATGCGAAGACCGACTGCTGGAGCGGCCCGTAGATGTTGCTGTACACCCAGTTGAACCGTGGGCCGTTGAATTTCGCATCCCAGATGCCCAGGACCACAGTCGCGAAGAGAGCCACCAGCATCACCGCGCTGTACAGCGCCGACGAGTGCTTCCTGGCGATACGCGTGGAATGCAGCCGGATCAGCCCGACGACTGCCGGCACTGTGGCGAACGCGCCGAATATCTGTAGTCCGCGATTGACGCCGGAACTGTATAGGCCCGACAGCCGCGGCGAGAAGAATGCCGCTGCCATAAGCACGACCATCGCACTTGCCAGGGCGAGGGGTAGTCGGGTGCGCATCGGATGTCAGCCTCCCAGTACCGTGCGCAGCCATCCTACGCCAGCGATTTCCAACACAATGCCCAAGGCTACCAGCGCCAGGACCGCAGCTCTCCCGAGGTCGACGCCACGCAGGCTGCCGAGGAGTTGCGCGTCCTCCGAGATGGCGGCGCCCGCGCCGTACAGTTCCTCGCCGATGAGCGTGTGGTCACACGTCGTGACGAAGAACGGCAGCTGTGTCTCCTTGTCCGTGCCTGCAATCATCATCGCGCCCGCGCGGCTGCCGGTCTCACCGAAGATGAGGGACTCGGCGGAGAACTCGCCCTGTAAGAAGACGGTCGCCGGATGCTCGCGTTCGATCACGCCGTTGACGGCGGCGGTGTACGCGAGTTGGCGGTTGGACACGAAGAACACGTCGTCGGGCACAAACTGGTCGTGGCGGCCTGCTTGCCGGTAGGCCTCCTCGACGGTCTCGGTGGCGATGCGCGTCACGATGGTGTCGATGCACGGCACGATCAGGCGCGCGCCCGTTTCCGCGCACTTCTCGGCTACCAGGCGCAGCACACTCAGGCCGGCGACCGTGCCGGGCTTCGTGATCGACTGTGTGCCTGTCACGAACACGACGGGACGGCCCATCTCGACCGCGCGCCCGATGGCGTCCTCCGCGGCCACCAATCCAGCGATCGGCCGGGTCTCGATGGCGCGGCCGGCGCGGCCTTGCAGAATGCCCGTGGCCACCAGGGCTCCGACCGCCAATACGCCGACCAGAATCCAACCCCCGTCGGGTCTGAACCAGTTGGGCGCGTCCTGCGCCATCGTCGTTAGTGGCAGCAGCAGGAGCCACGCCGCCAGCACACATCTCTTCACAGCTTCACCCCCGCCACCGTTGCGTCCACCGTCCAGGGCAGCCGCCAGCATGACATGAGCACGGAAACGACGCAACCCCAAGTTCGTGGGGTCGCGTCGTCTCTGCGTCCTCAATGGCTGGTTACTCGGACGTCCCCTCGCGAAGCTCGCCGATGCGGTCTTCCAAGTGCGCGACGAGGGGCGTGTCGCCGATGCGCTTGTCGTCGGCGACAACGGCCTTGAGCGTCTTCTCCATCTCGTCCAGCACGGCGCTGGCGGCCTCGGCGTCGCTTTGGGCGCGGTGGAGGAGGACCCAGGCGAATGCGACCTGGCCGCGACGGTCTAGCTCGCGGACGGCGCTCTTGAGCGCCGGGACACGCTCGGTGTCGCGCAGGACGGCCTCGGCGTCTACGTAGCGCCGCTCCAAGACGGCGATTTCAGCCAACAGTCTCTGGCACGTCACCCGCAGGTGGTTGCCGTCGTCGTTGTCGGGCAGTTCTAGCCGCAACGCGGCATTCGGGTGCTTCTTGGCCTGCGTGAGGCGGTCGCGGCCGATGAGCAAGACGCCGGTGACGGCCGACAGGTGCGCCTCCTGCACGTCCGGCAGCTCAATACGAACGCGCATCGATCGGACCCGGCTCAACCAGTTCCGCGCCTCCTCCTCGCGATCCATGCGCAAGGCAGCGTCGAACGCTGATATCTCCATGCGAATCAGACAGAGCGACTTGTCGTCCTGCGGCCCAGGCAACGTCGAGGACCGCCACAGCTTGATGGTCTCGTTCGCCCCGGCGATGACGTCGTCGTTGCGCCAAAGGGCCAGGTACCCGGAAGTAGCATCCGTGCGGCAACGCGCGATCGCGAACGGGGGGATGTCCTTGATCCGCAGTGCCTTCTGCAGCGTTTCGACCATGCGGATCGTGTCGCCTTCGTCCCGGTCCAGCGACGACAAGTGCCACAGCGCGCACGCCTGCCCGGCTGGGTCGTCCACGGCCGCGGAATACTCCAGGGCTTGGTTGTACAGACGACGTGCGTCCTCGAGGTCGCCCTCTTCGTGGTGGCACAACGCGAGGTGCAAGACCGCGAGGTACCGCAGACGTTGCGGATACGCCTCGGCCGTTTCTGTCTGCATCCGGGTGCACAGATTGGCGAAACCGTCCTTGGCGGCCGACCTGCCCTTAGCGTGACGGGTGTAATAGGCCTCGTAGAAGTCGGACCACGCCTGCATCTTGAGGGGGAACCGCTCTGGGTCGGACCGCACCTGCCCGATGAGGCTGCGAGGCACGCTCGTTTCCGCGGCAGAGACGCGGACCTGCACTCCGAAGTGGTAGAGCGTGTCTTCCTCTGGGTCCGGCAACGCCGGAGCGCGCAGCAGCGCCTCCATCAGCGCGTCATCGGTGTCCTGTACCATGATGTTGGTGCGCATCGACTGCGGGATGTAGTCGGGGGCCGATGGGCTCTCGAACAGGGCGCGTTTCTGCGCCTCGGGGATCGGCTGCGCCAGGAAGCGCAGGTAGTTCAGATCCTCCTCGAACAGTCGCGCGGTGCGCTGCACGAGCTTATCGGAGGGGTGGCGCTTGGTGCTTTCAAGCAGGCTGATGAACTGAGGGCTCACCTCGAGACGTTCGGCCAACTCCTGCATAGTCAATCCCTGTGACAGTCTTTCCTGTCGCAGGTACTCCCCAAAATGGAGCATCGGTTGTTCTCCTCGCCGCGGTTCCGACGGCATGCCGTGCCGCCGTCCCCGAATCGAACCACAGTTTTACACACGTGCTGGTTGAGGACGCCGAGGGCCGGCCTCGGACGTCGCCCTCTCCCGTCTCCGGCGCCGCTGTGACGCCGCTCCGTGGACGCACACGCCATCGGCCCATCGTTCCCATGCGCGGGTCGCAACGGTGCACACGTAAGTATAGGATACCCTCTGGGCCCCGGGCAACACGGCGAAGGGGCCGCGAGCGCGATCCACGCCCTGACCGGCTGGCCGGTTCGATGCGTGATGACAGGGCTGCTCTGTCTTTCGCGCCATCGTCCTGCGGCCCGGTTTGGGACCCAGCGACGACTTGTGCCGTGACCGTTCGCTCTCCCGGTGGCCGCCGCGGAAGTGGGCCAGCTCCTGCCTGCGACATGCGGCCTCGCCGTTAACTGCGGACAGGGGCCGATTCGGTTGGGGCCTCGGCGCATGGCGACGAACCCTCTACCGACGCGTCGACGTGGCCGACTGCCCCATGACACCTGATTCCGCGCCTTCGATTTCCTAGACGACGGTGTCTGCCGCGCCGACGGCACTCGCCTCGTGCAGCGCGACAGGGGGCGCCGGCGGCGCTGCGGGTCACCACGCCTCTCAGACACATCACAGGACGACCGCCGAGCAGGAGCGGCGTGTTCGGCGCGACGTTGTTCGTGGGACGCATGCGGGGAGGCCCAGCGACACGGGTCGGCCACGGTTCGGACTGCGTCCGCGGGCGTCCGCGAACAGCAGGTGAGACGGCTGCACGCCGTGCTTCAGCACGATTCTCGGGGAGGGGAGACGTCCGCGCCTCCGGGCGGGGCCGAGTGTGCCACGCCGCTCCGTCCCACGGATTCCCGACGATCACGCCCATGCGCAGGCGTGTGGTTTCCATTGCGGAGCGACGAGGACCACGGCCTGCGGAGAGCGTCGGGCGACACAGGAGCGCGCCGGTCGTCCCCACGAGAGGAGAACGCCCACGCGCGCGTGTCAGCGGCCGGCGGGCCGGGCCGCCCGGCGCATTCGGCGGAGTCCCGAGCACGCGCACCCGGCGGCCCGTTGACACGCAGCTCCAGCATGTCGATACTTGGGGCGCCAAGGGGAGTGGCGCTTCGCCAGAGGAGACCCGGCGATGGCGGCGTCTGGATCGGGGTTGCCGGAAGCAGGTTGGCTCGACGAGGGCCAGCTTGAGGCACTGGTGGAGCTGGCGACGGAATCGCCGGATATCTTCGACCGCGAATTCGAGCGGCTCGACGTTCTCCGCAAGGCGCAGTTGCGGCGGTTCGTCTACGAACGCCACCGCCAGGGAGGCGTGCTGCCCGCGGGCTTCACCCTCGCCTCGAAAGGCGAACGCGCGGCGCATACGCGGGAAAGCAATACTGACGCGGGTGAGTTGGTCTGCGCCGACGGAGTGCACGACCGTCCGACGACATCCGCCTCGGGCGAAGCGGAGCTTGATTTGGACACAGAGACTGCCGCGGATGAGCCCACCGAGGCGCAGTCGCCGGACGACCGCGCCGCGGATGACTCTACACATGTCGACGAGGACACGGGCGCCGAGGATGGGGCGAACACCGGTGAGGCCCTGTCATTGGACGACCTGCCTGCGGACGGCGAGGACGCCGAGGTGGACGACCTGGCGGCGCTGAGCGACTCGGGCGAGGTGGCCTCGCTGGACGACCTGACGGACGCGGCCGCCGAGGTCGATTCGCTGGACGAGCTCATGGCGCTGGACGCCTCCAGCGCGGCCCCCGCCGAGTCCATGTCATTGGACGACCTGTTCGCGGATTCCCCCAGCAACGACGGCGATTCGGATTCGCTCGACGCCCTGTTTGCCTCCGACGACAGCGCAGGCGACGGGGGCGGCGACGCCATGTCCCTCGACGACCTGTTCGACGGCGACGACTCCGGCGGTGGCGACATGTCCCTCGACGACCTGATGTCGATGGACGCTCCCGTCGCAGCCGTCGAGGAAGTCGTCGTAGAGGAGGACGCCGACGCCGGCGCCGACTATCCGATCCCCGCGGACTACGGCATCGCCATCCCAGTCGACATGTCGGCAGAGGAGATGTGTGACATCGTGCAGCCCCTGCCGCTGTATGCGGGGATCGAGCACGACGACCTCGTCGCAATCTGCGAGAAGATGGAGGCGATCCGCTACGAGCCGGGCTCGCTTCTGTGCCGCGACGGGGATGACGGCGACGTAATGTGGCTTGTCCACCAGGGCGGCATACGTG
>NYZG01000216.1 GCA_002687025.1 Candidatus Poribacteria bacterium | reverse complement strand
GAGCCGATGTCGCCGATACACGACGAGACACCCGCCTGCTTCGGGTCTGTGCGCCACACGGCCTGCTTGGCGCCATCCGCCTCCAGCAAGGTTGCCAACCACCCTTGCGGATACTCGACGACGATCTTGCGCACGTCGCCGAGCTCACCGGCCCGCACCAGTTCGCGCGCCTGCTTGACCATTGGGTAGCCGGTGTAGTTGTGGGTGAGAGCGAAGACGGTGTCGTGCTTCACGACGAGCCGGCACAGCTCCTCGGAATCTTCGAGCGTGGTCGTCATCGGCTTGTCGCAGATGACGTGAAAGCCAGCTTCGATGAAGGTCTTCGCCGGGCCGAAATGGACGTGATTGGGCGTTACGATGGAGACGAAATCGATGCGCTCTCCGTCGGGGAGCGCGGCCTCCTTGTCGGCCATCTCGGCGTACGAACCGTATACTCGCGCCGGGTCGAGGAATAACTCGGCGCCCTGCTCGCGGGACTTCTCCGGGTCGGACGAAAACGCGCCAGCTACGAGCTCGATTTCGCCATCCAGCGCGGCCGCCTTGCGGTGGACATCGCCGATGAATGCGCCGGGGCCGCCGCCCACCATCCCGTACCGTATCTTCCTGCCGAGTGGCATGATCGCGTCTCCGTTTACTGGACTAGACGGGCAAATGCATGCGGCCTGCGGACGCGCGGCATCGAGTCTGTCACGTCATGCCGAGATCGTAACACAGCGCGGTCTGGAGCGGAAACGCGCCGCCCGGCCATTGCCTTGCCACTTTCCGCGGCGCGGGGATAAGCTGAGAGGGCATAGAGCATGGATTAGCGGCCCAGGCCGGACCTCGGAGCACGCCATGAGCGACGTGAGCAGCGCCCTCAACGCGATCGACGCGGTCATCGACGCCGGCCCATTCGATGCGACGTGGGAATCGCTCGAGGATTACGTCATTCCGCGCTGGTACAAGGACGCGAAGTTCGGCGTATTCAGCCATTGGGGCGTGTACTCCGTGCCGGGCTTTGGCAACGAGTGGTACGCGCGCCGGATGTACCTCGCCGAGGACGATGTCTTCGGCCACCATGTCGCCGCGTACGGCCCGCAGAACGAGCACGGCTACAAGGATCTCATCCCGTTGCTCACCGCGACGAAGTACGACCCAGCGGCCTGGGCCGACCTGTTCGTCGAGGCCGGCGCTCGGTTCGTGATGCCCGTGGCCGAGCACCACGACGGCTTCCCGATGTACGACTCCGACTACACGGAGTGGTCCGCCGCGAAGATGGGCCCCTGTCGCGACACCATCGGCGAGCTCGCCGCCGCCGTGCGCGACCGGGGAATGGTGTTCGCCGCGTCGTCGCACCGGGCCGAGAACTGGTGGTTCTACGACGGCGGCCGGAAGTTCGACTCGGACGTGCAGGACGACCGATGGCGCGCGCTATACGGCCCGGCGCAGCCGAAGGAGTCCGTGCCGACTGCCGAGTTCATGGACGACTGGCTCGCGCGGTCGTGCGAGATCGTGGACAAGTATCGGCCCCTCATAGTCTGGTTCGACTGGTGGATCGAGGAGGCGTTCTGGGCGCCCTATATCCGTCGCTTCGCGGCGTACTACTACAACCGCGGCGCGGAGTGGGGCGATGGCGTCGCGATCAACTTCAAGCACCGCGCGTTCGCCGATGGCACGGCGGTATTCGACGTGGAGCGAGGTCAACTCGCCGCCGCGCACCCCGTGTTCTGGCAGACGGACACGTCGGTATCGAAGAACTCGTGGGGCTACATCGACAACCACGACTACAAGACGGCCGATGCGATCATCGGCGACCTGATAGACATCGTCAGCAAGAACGGCGCTCTGCTGCTGAACATCGGGCCGCGACCGGACGGTACGATCCCCGACCACGAGCAGCAGATGCTGCGCGACATCGGCGCGTGGCTGAAGGTGAACGGCGAGGCGATCTACGAGACGCGCCCGTGGAAAGTGTTCGGCGAGGGCCCGACCGAAGTCGTCGGCGGGTCGTTCAACGACGTGAAGCGCGAGGGATTCACTTCCGAGGATGTCCGATTCACACGCAAGGGCGACACGCTGTACGCCATCGCCATGGCGAACCCACCGGACGGCAAACTGACCATCAGGACGCTCGCCGCGAAGTCAGTGAACTGCCTGCACATTGTCAGCAGTGTGGAGTTGCTCGGGTCGTCGGACGCCGTCGCGTGGACGCGCGATGCCGACGGACTCCACATCGAACTCGGCGGCCCGCCGCCCACGCCGACGGCGTTGGCGTTCAGGATTCGCTAACTCGGCGCGTACGGCGCCGGACGGGAAAGGTACCTACTTGGTCGCATCATCACGTCTCCGCTCGATCACCTGCGCTCTGGCCGTCGGCGTTCTCCTCGCGGGCTGCGGCGGGAAGCCGAGCCCCCAGGTCGAGGTCGCGGCGCCTGAGATGGTCGAGGACTTCGGTCTGCACGACCAAGACGGAGCGTTCCACAGTCTGTACTACTACTCAGACGCGGCGGCGATCGTCCTGTACGTGCAGGGGAACGGCTGCCCGATCGTGCGCAACGGCGTGACGTCGCTGGACGCCATCCGGGACGAGTACGCGTCGCAGGGCGTCGTGTTCCTCATGCTCAACGCGAACCCCCAGGACGACCGCGACTCGGTCGCCGAGGAGGCGCGCGCTTACGGGATGGATTACCCGATCCTCGTGGACGAGACGCAGCTTGTCGCCTCTTCCCTGGGCGTGCTGCGCACCGCGGAAGCGATCGTGATCCGGCCTTCGGACTGGGCGATCGTGTACCGCGGGCCGATCGACGATCGCCTGGACTACGAGGCGCAGAAGGTCGAGGCGGCAGCGACCTACCTTGCCGATGCCCTCGCGGCGACGGTGTCCGCCCGGGCGCCGACCACCGCACGCGTATCCCCGCGAGGCTGCCTGGTAGCGCTCCCCGACGCGGATGAAGACGCTCCCACATACACCGGGCGGGTCGCGGCGATTCTGGACGAACGCTGTCTGCCGTGCCACGTGGCGGACGGGATCGGGCCCTTCGCGATCGAAAGCTACGAAGACGCCCGCGGATGGGCCCCGATGATCCGCGAGGTCGTGCGCACGCGTCGCATGCCGCCGTGGCACGCCGACCCGCACGTAGGCGTGTTCTCGAACGACAGTTCGCTGACCGTCGAGGAGACGCAAGCCATCGTGCGCTGGGCGGAAGCAGGGGCGCCGAGAGGAGACGGCCCGGACGCGCTGGTCGACGCCGCACGTGTCGCGCCCTCATGGCAGATGGGCGAACCGGACCTGATAGTGGCGATCCCCGAGCAGGGGATCCCCGCGACGGGAATCATCGACTACCGCTACCTGGAGATCCCGACCCCCAACGACCGCGACGTGTGGGTGCGTGGCGTGCAGGTACTTCCGGGCTCGTATGCCGCGACGCACCACGTGTTGGTGAGCATCGACTACCCGGAGGGGTTCTCGGCGCCATGGGAGGCCGAGAGTCGTTGGCTGGACGGGGTGTTCGCCGCGTATGCCCCCGGCGCAGACGCCGAGGCGTTCCCAGACGGATCGGGGCGGGTCCTTCCGGCGGGGTCCACGCTCATCTTCCAGTTGCACTACACCGCGACCGGCCGGCCCGAGACGGATGCCTCGCGTTTGGGCATCTACCTGTCGGACGAGGCGCCCGACATAGAGTATCGGTTTACCGGCCCCGTGAACGGCGATATCGAGCTTCCGCCCGGAGCTAAGTCGTACGAGGCGTCGGCCGAGCGCGTGTTCGACGTCGACACGACGCTGCATGGCATGTTCCCGCACATGCACTTCCGGGGTAAGAGCTTCACGTACGAGGCGGAGTACCCCGACGGGACGACCGAGCTTCTACTCTCCACGCCGAACTACAGCTTCAACTGGCAGCGCGCCTACATGCTCGCGGAACCGAAGACGCTCCCCGCAGGCACGAAGATCGTGTGCCGCGCGGTGTTCGACAACTCGGCGCAGAACAGGTTCAACCCTGATCCCACGCAGACGGTGACGTGGGGCGACCAGAGCTTCGACGAGATGCTCATCGGGTACATGACGATAACGCAGGCGCGACGTCCACGCGACGCCTCCGGCGTGGCGTCGGTTGAGGCCGCGCCCGAATAGAGCCTAGAAGCGCCGCATGATCTCGTAGTAGATGTCCGTCGCGTCGAGGACCTGTTGGCACTCGACCCACTCGACGGCGGCGTGCGCCTGATCGATGCAGCCCGGACCCAGCACGATCGACGGGATACCGATCGCGGTGAACTTGCTGGCGTCCGTGCCGTACGGGACGCCGTCGATCGTCGAGGCCCCTAGGGTCGCCTCGCAGGCTGCGGCCGCGACCTGCACGATCTCCGCGTCCTCCGGCGTCTCCATGGAGTTATCCAGCAGGAACGGCGCCTCTAGTTGCGCGTCCAGCTCCGGGTCTTCGCTCGCAAGGCGCGCGAGCAGCTCTCGGAACGGGCGCACCGTCTCCAAGGGATCCTCGCCCGGTATCACCCTCCGGTCGACCTCGATGACGCAGTGATCCGGGACGAAGTTGATCTGTACCCCGCCCTGGATTACCCCGACGTTGAGACGGGGATGCCCGGTGAGTGGATGGCGCAGGGCCGCGTACGACGTCTCGATCTCGTCCTCAATGGCGGTCACGATGCGAGCCATCTTGCTGATGGCGTTCACGCCGAGCTCGGGCTTGGAGCTGTGCGCAGCGACGCCCGTGACGTGTATCAGGAACCGGGCGAGGCCGTTGTGCGCCCGGATGACCGCCAGGTCGGTCGGCTCCGAGACAACCACGGCAGATGCCCTCGTGCTTTGGGCGAGCGCGAGGGCGCCCTTGAACGTGTGCTCTTCGTCCATCGCTCCGGCGAACTGAATCGTGCTCGGTGGCGGCTCACCCGATTCGGCGATGCGGCGCATCGCGTGCATCATGGCGATCCCGCCCGCCTTCGTGTCACACGATCCGCGGCCGTAGAGCATCCCGTCGCGGATGTGCGGGGCGAACGGGTCGATGGTCATGCCCTGGGTGGACGCGGTGTCGATGTGGCTCTCGAAGAGCAGCACGCGGTCGGGGTCGCGGCCCGGCAAGGTCGCCACGACGTTGCACCTGTCCGGCAGCACCTCCTCGGTCTCGCACGCGACGCCACACTCCGCGAAGAATGCGCGCGTGAACTCGACCATCGCGGCCTCGCCGCGATCGCCGCCGGGCAGCGCCGGGTTGATGCTCTCGATGGCGACGGCCCGTTGCAGGTCGGCCAGTATGGGGTTGTCGCTGAGGCTCCATTCTGCCACTGGCACGCTCCGTTGGGTGATGTCGGAAGACCACGTCCATTGTCGCCACAGCGGCGACCATGCCGCAAGATCGGAGGCCATCGGCGTGCTAGACTCGCCGCACGCCGGCAGAACCGGATGGGAGACCAGCCATGGCGACGCTGCACGGACATATCCGCGACGCCCGCTCGGACGCGCGTGTCGAGGCGAAGGTGAAAGTCCTGACGGCGAGTGGACAGTTCACACACCCGCGCGACGGCATCCTGAAGGTCGGCCCGGGTGAGCCGTCGTTCTACTGCGACGGCGAGTTTCGAGTCGACGTGCCGCGCGGGGCGACGGAGATCGTCGTCGAGCGAGGCACGGAGTACGAGCCGTTGCGGCGGACCGTCTCCATGCCGCAGAAGGGCTCCGCCGAGGTTACGCTGCGGCTGAAGCGTTGGACGGACCTGCCGGCGGACCACTGGTACCCGGGTAACACGCACCTCCACTATAGCGAGCGGGAGGATCGCCCGGACGAGCGGCTGCGGCTGGACCCTCACGTCCACGACCTTAGCGTCACCGTTGTCAGCATCCTGCAACGTCGCGCGCTGCCGTACGCGAGCAACAAGTACCCGGTCGGCTTCATGACGGACTACTCGACGGCACACCACGTCGTCGACTGCGGCGAGGAGAGCCGACACAATGTGCGTCGCGGGGGCTTCGGCTACGGTCACGTGATGTTCCTCCGCATCCGCAACCTCGTCGATCCCGTGAGCCGCGGCGACCTGGTGAGCGACTTCGATCCCGACTCCCCTCCCCTGTCGTTCGCCTGCGACGACGCCCGCGACCAAGACGGCATCGTGCTCTGGTGCCACAACGGCCAGGGGATGGAGGCGCCCGTGGCCGCAGCGCTGGGCAAGCTGGATGCCTTCAACCTGTTCGACCCGTACTGGTGCGACCCGGAGTACGACATCTGGTACCGCCTCCTCAACTGCGGCATCCGTCTGCCCGCGTCCACCGGGACCGACTGGTTCATCTGCTCGAACAACCGCGTCTACGTGCAGACGGACGACGACTTCTCGTACGACTCGTGGCTCGACGGGCTGCGCGCGGGACGGACGTTCATCACGAACGGGCCGGCGCTGTTCCTCTCGGTCGACGGCGTCTCGCCCGGCGGCGGACTCGCGTCGCCCGCTGCCGGAACGCGCACGCCGGTGACGCTGACATGGCGGTCGTTCCATCCGCTACGTCGTGTCGAGATCGTGCACAACGGGCGGGTGGTGGCGTCCGTGAAGCCGGACGCGGGAGATGCACGCGACGGCGTTCACACCGTGGACGTGGCCCTGGAAGCGGACGGGTGGGTCGCCGCGCGGACGTACGGAGACGCGCGCGACAGCTTCGGCCACGCCGTGTACGCGCACACGAGCCCCGTCTATATCGGGAGCGGCGTCGCTCCGCGCGCGGCTGAGTCCGCCGCGTACTTCGTCCAGGCCCTCGACGACGCCATGGCGTGGGTCGACAAGGTCGGGAAGTTCACGAACGACGCGCAACGGGAAGAAGTGGCGGAACTGTTCCACCGTGGGCGGCAGGTATACGCCGGCATACTGGCGGGCTAGCGTCGCGGCGCCGGCGCATGGGTGGACCGCCCGCGCGATGGGGCGCCGCGCTACGGCACGACGAGGGGCCCGAGCCCGTACCCTGTGGTGGTGACGCTCGAATCCTCGGCCTCTCGTCGAAGCGTGACCTGGGAGGTCAGCGGCCCGGTTTTGGTGAACTGGGCCTCGTACACGCCCTGATCGCAGCGGATGTGGACCAGCATGTACTCGTCGTTCTCTTCGAGGCGCGTGTCGAGCGTGCCCGCGTCCACGCCCAGTACGTGCAGGTAGTAGTCGCGTTCGTTCGCGTCGGAGGGGGACACTTCGACGCGCCACCTGCCTGCCGCGTCCGCGTCGTACCGCTTCTTGGGCGGGTAGTTCGCGCCGGCGGCGTTGAACTCATCCCCTTCGCCCCCGATCACGGTCGTGTCGATGAAGTCCGGCGCGAGGGTGTGCACGGCTAGAGTCGACGCGCCGTTGTGCACCTCGAACAGTGCCTCGTCCACGACTCGCGGCTCCGTTGCGGTATGGAGCAGCCACCGCTTCGTGAAGCTCGCGTCGGCGCTCTCGACGCGGTCGAACACGACGAAGACCGACGGGCGAATGAACAGGAACGCGCGCGTGAACTCCTTCACCTTGTCCGGGCTGTACGAGGCCGTCGCGTCGCCCACTACGTACGTGAACTCGTCGTGGTTCTGGTACGCGACGATCTCGCCGCGTGCGTAGGCGCCGGACGCCACGTCGCCGATGAGATCCGAGCCGCCGACGTACATCTGCCCGCCGTCGTTCGCGCCGCTGCCCGTGCGTCCTCCTCCCCACGTCGCGCCTCCGAACGCCTCGCGCGGGTCGGTAACCGTGACAGTGTTGTGGGCGATGGTGCGAGCGTAGTAGTTGCCGCGGTGCTCCGTCGCGTCGTATACGCCGCTGTCGAGCGCCAGCAGGCCGTTTCGGTGG
>NYZG01000215.1 GCA_002687025.1 Candidatus Poribacteria bacterium | reverse complement strand
TCCCGTGCCAGCCGGTCGATGTTCGGTGTGCGGATAAGGGAGTCGTGGAAGCTCACATCCCCCCAGCCCAGGTCGTCGGCAAGGATGTATAGGACGTTCGGGCTACTCATTTATCGCCCTATGAGGGAGTAGTCCCGCAAGAACCACCACCGAGATCCCATGTAACTGCCACACGTTGCTCAATGGCGCTTTAGCGTTTCTGCCGACCATTCGCGATACGCCTCCTCTGCCTGCACGAGCATGTCTTCATCTAGGCTGATCCGCCACCGAACCGATTTCAGGTTCACGCCACAACACGGACAGTCCATGATTCGACGCAGACCGTCAAGCTGATCAAGGACGCGTCGTCTGACCGAGGCGTTAACCTTGGAGAGTAACTCAAGGGCACGTTCCGTAACGACGAAGCCACCTCGCCTCGTTCTTATTAGCCGACCAGAGGCAAGCCGATTTAGTGCCCCATGCAGTTCTTCCAACATTGGAATTGCGTGATTTATGTGGTCTGCTGCAGCGATGATGTGCTCGAGTTTACATAGGTCTTTCTCACGGCTGCTGTACAGTAATGCAAGGAGTGTCCAGGCATCTTCCCACTGCCATTCTGGTTTCAGAGCCCTACCTTTGGCCTGTTTGTAGCCATCCGGCGTTAGGAACCATTTCTCGCTGACTTCGACGAGCTTCCCCGCATCTTCAAAGCGCCGTAGTGCCTCAAGATCGTCTTCTGCCGTGTGTGATGTCAACTCACGGAACTGGAGATACTTACGCAGGTCGCTGAGAGAAGTACCGACATTGCGGCGATATGCAAGTGCCTCGAAGACTAAATCGTCATGCGTCATCTGTCACTATCTTGCCCAGTCGCTGCGGAGGATGCCGTACAGGCCGAGGTCTTCGAGGACGCCCCACTTCTTCACGTGCTGGCGCCGGCAGCCTTCGTAGGTCATCCCGACCTTCTCCAGCA
The DNA here is from genome assembly GCA_002687025.1 of Candidatus Poribacteria bacterium. GTDB lineage: Bacteria > Poribacteria > WGA-4E. The sequence continues at coordinate 15,134 of NYZG01000215.1, read as the reverse complement.
CACGCGCGGAGGCCGGATTGCGGGTCAGGTACTCGGCATGTACGCGGTTGAGCTGGAGCACCTCAAAAGCGTAGTCCACCACTGCCTGCGCGGCCTCGGTGCAGTGGCCCTGGTTCCAGAAGGGTTTGCCGATCCAGTAACCTAGCTCCCCACTGGGGTGGTGTGGCTTGATGCGCAGCCCGATGGTGCCGATGAGGGAATGGCCTGCACGCAGGACGATGGCGAAGCTGACAAACTCCCCTCGCTCGAATCGCACCTGATGGGCACCAATCCAGGCTTCGGCCATCCCATCCTCGTAGGGATGGGGGAGGTTGGTGGTCGAGGCGACATCGCGATCACCGGCGAGGCGCTGCACGTCTGGGGCATCGGCCAGCGAAAACGGCCTCAGGACAAGACGGGCTGTTTCCAGCGTGGGACGCTCTTTCATGGCAGGATGCTCTTGGACTGATCCAGCGGCCGGGCTGGGGTCTCGGACAGGATGCTACCGCAGGAGGATGGGATGAGCGCAAGCGAGGGTAAGTCTTGGCGCATTGGCGATGGGGGCAACTGGTCCTTTCTCAACGGTCGATGGGCCGACGGACCGGACGGGGCACTGATCCCTCCGGACGGCGGGGGCAAAGAGTACGCTGCTATCGCCGACCACCAGGCCTACGGGGACTTTCAGGCGCGGTTTCGGTTCAAGTTCCGTTGTCCGTTCGGTGGAGCGCAGCTGCTCTTTCGCGTGCAGGACAGCAGCCGTTACTACGCGCTCGATATCCCCTGGTGCGGCCAGCAGAACCGCAGCCGGCATTTCTGGGCGGGTGTCGTCCTTGCCGATGGCACCCCTCTGAAGCGGTATCTGTCCCTGGACCTGGTGACGGGTATCTGTCCGGAGCATGACCGCTGGTACGAAGGGCGGTTGGAATGCACGGGCAGCAGGATCAGGGCCTGGATTGACGGCAGACCGGTGGCCGATGTCGAGGATCACGCCTATGACAGCGGGCGCATAGGCTTAATGAGCCTGATTACGATTGGCCAGGAGGCGCCGCACTTCGCGGACCTCCAGGTGGAAGGTAGCCCTACTGAGCCAGCACCGTGGCCCCGCCTGGAGGCGCCAGCCCAGCACTGGATGACCCCCTGCCCAGAGGGGGAACCCGACACGTTCCAGAGCTATCCGAACATCATCCAGAGCAAGTCGGGCGCCCTGACAGTGAGCGTCCCCTTTGGCAACCCGAACCTGATTGAAACGCGCTACACAGTCTGGGTGCGCTCATCCGATGGCGGGCACACCTGGTCGGACCCGGAGCCGGCGCCGCTGCCCGAAGGCTTTGGAGCGTCGTTCGTGCGGGCCGACGGGACGTGGGTCTGCGTCCATGTTCAGCAGGATGGTGCGGCGTCGGAGGCGCTGCACGCGTTCGAGTCCAGCGACGAGGGGGAGACCTGGAACGGTCCCAAGCCGCTGGACGTCCGGGGGGACTGGCCCGAGGAGTTCTCGCTGCGGGCGAACTTGTCCGGTCAAGCGTTGCGCTTGCGCGGCGGCACCTTGCTCCTGCCGCTGTATTGCCAGGTGGCGGATCCACCCTCCTATCAGAAGGTGTATACAAACTTCGTCTTTCGCAGCACCGATGACGGCATCACGTGGGCGGCTCCGGTGCGCAGCGACCGGAACAATAGAGCGGACCCGGAGCGCTGGTTTTGCTCCGGTGACTTCAATGAGATCGGGCTGGCCGAAGCAGACGACGATGTCGTGCTCGGTTTTGGCAGACCGGGCACCTGGCCGTATATGTGGCAGGTACAGAGCAACGATGGTGGCCTGACGTGGGAGCCGGCGGCCTTGGGACCTTTCCCGGGCTATTGCAGTACCCTCACCAGCACGGCCAGCGGGGCGCTGGTAGCGACGCACCGCTTCCCCTATCTGGCGGCGAACGTCAGCTGGGACGGCGGGGTGACATGGGATGCCGGCACCATCCTCGACTATCCTCTGTGGGCCAATCAGAAGGCCATCGAAGTCGAGCCAGACGTCGTGCTCGTGGCGTATATGGGTCACATCGTCGAAAAGGGACAGGCTGATGTCCGTCTCGTGCGTCTCCGGGTGACGAGGGAAGGCTTGGTGCTGGACAATGAGCACTAGTGGGGAGCGGCGATGAGGCCATTCGACATAACTAGCGACGACATCGCCATTCGGGTGAATGAAGACCTGAGCCTGACCGTCCGGCGCAAAGACGGCCGCATGCTTTGGGTCACGTCGCAAACGCATCCCCCCACGCTGACGATCCGCCGAGGCGAGGACGAGTCGTTTCAGCTCCCTTTGGGGAGCGGTCAGGACGGGTTCACGGAGTTCGATGATGGAACGCACCGCGGCCAGACCGTGCGGCTGAGCGGCTTTGCGGGCAGCGATGTCGTGCTGGATTTGACTCTCGCGGTGGGGAGGAGTGCCCCAACGCTCGATGGCGACGGTCGGAAGACGGCACCCGCAGCGGATGAGCTCCTGGTGCAAGCGGCGCAGGTTGGTGGCACGGATATCGTCGTGAGCCTCGAGCACCTGTACCAGCTTGAGAAGCCAGTTTCCGATGGCGGGTGTCTGGTCGTGCCGCACGGTTCGGGCTACCTGACCCCGGCAGATTGCCCCGACGAGCTGCCGGGGGAAGGACACGTCGGCGGCTTCATCGGTGCTCGGTGGACGCTGCCGCTGTTCGGGATCGTCCGCGGGCAGGACTCGATCTGCGTGCTGGTGGACACCTGGTGGGATTGCGAGGTGGAGGCCACCCATGCGCCGGGCGACCAGTCGTCGCTGGCATTCCACTGGCGCGGCAGCCTCGGCAAGCTGGCCTACCGGCGCCGCTTCCGCGTGCAGTTTGCCGAGGGTCTGGATTACGTGGGGATGGCGAAGATCTACCGGGAGCAGGCGCGGCGCGAGGGGTTGTTGCGGACGCTGGAAGAGAAAGCGGCCGACACCCCCGGTATCCGGCACGATCTCGATACGATCCTCTATCGGTGGCCGGCGTGGAACCCCGATGACGGCCCGGTGGTCCTCGACGAATTGCGGGCGCTGCGCGAGATGGGGTTCGGTATCAAGTTCTTCTTCCCGAAGTGGTCCTCCGCCGGCTACTCCCCCGAACGCGGGCTACCCACCTCCGCGCATGCTGGCTGGCAGTCGCTGCAGCTCGAGACGCCGGTACCGGGTGGCTGGGAGGTGCTGGTAGGACTGGCCGATGCAGTGCACCAGCTCGGGTGCAGCATCCAGGGGTTCATCGGTCCGCGCAGCCAGGATCGCGACGGACCGGGCTACGAGGAAGATCGCTGGCCACGCGACTTGGAAGGCCAACCAATCCATGATCTGAGTACGCACGACGCGGTCGAGCGGCTCAGCCCTGGCCTGGACAACTTCGAGGCGAGGGGGCTGAAGCTCGACACGCTCTACTTCGATGGCTACTCGGCGTTCGGCCCGCTCGTCGAAGACTTCTCGCCGAACCATCCGGTCACGCGCCGCATGACGTTCGAGGCGCAGAATGCGTGCTTTGCCGAGACCCGGCGTCGGGGAATCGTGCCGGCTGGAGAACTGACCCGCTTCTGGTGTATGGCCGACTGCGACCACTTCTTCTTCACCGATTGGTCGAGCGACCGGCTCGCCAACACTCCGGTCCAGGGGGCACCGGCACCGGTCGGTGAGCCGATTCCGCTGTTCCAGCTCGTCTTCCACGACTGCTTCTTCGCTGGCTTCTCCGGCGGCGGTTACGCTTTGTACTCGGCGGGCTATGACTGGTGGGAGGACCGCACACCGAGGCTCTACGAGCTGCTGTTTGCCGCTGCACCCGCCTACAACTGGCTGCCCGACGGAGAAGTCCCGATTGGGGACCTGAAGCGGGCCTCCGTGCAAAGGAAGCTCGATTGGCTCAAGCGCTGGCACGCCTATTACCGCGCGATTGCTACCTCGGAGATGGTCTCGCACGCATTCCTCTCCGACGACCGGACGCTGCAGCAGGTCGAGTTCGCGAACGGCGTGATCGCCACGTTCAACATGGCAGCCAACGAGTTCCGAGTCATGAATACGCCCGGCTTCAGCGGAGATTGGGAGCAGCCGGAACAGTTTCTCTCAGCAGCGGAGCGCTAGCAGTAGGTCAAGGAACGGAGTGGAACGATGACGGAGGAGGAGCGCTACTACTTCGATCTCAAGGGGTACCTGGTTCTGCGGAATGTGTTGTCCGCAGAGCATGTGGCGGAGCTGAACGCTGTGATCGACCGGCTCGAGGAGCGTCCCAAGGACCTACCTCCGCTAATCCGGTTCAGCAAGAGACATGAACCGGACATCTACATCAACAACATGAAGGAGTTGGGTGGCCCATTCGAGGCGCTGATCGATCCGGAGCCGATCATACCGCTGGTCAGGGAGATGATCGGCAACCGCATACGGCTCAATCACGACTACGGGATCATGCGCTATCACGCAGAAGGTCGCACCCCGTTCCACCTGGGTAACACGCCGGTCAGCCCCTCGTGTCAGTTCCGGGTGCACAATGGGGAGTTCTACTCGACGCTGGTGAAGGTGGTGTATCCGCTTACCGACCAGGAAGTCGCCGATGGCTGCTTCTCGGCCATCCCAGGCAGCCACAAGAGCAACTTTCCCAATCCGTATGGGATAGAACCGCTGGACATCCCGGTGCGCGAGCCGGTGCCGTGCCGCGCCGGCGACGCCATCATCTTCACAGAGGCGATGACGCACGGCTCGGAGCCCAGGCGGAGCGAGCGGCCGAGGCGCACGCTGTACTTTGCCTACAGCCCGTGCTGGATTGCCGACTGGGCAGGCGGTCCCGAGATCTCAGCGGAGCTGATGGAGCGCGTGACGGAGCGTCAGCGGGCCCTGCTGGAGCTACAACCGATGGGGACCAGTGACTAGACCTAACCCCCAGCCCCTTCCCTGAAGGGAAGGGGTGTCTGCTCGGCATGTAGATAGACAGGTTAGGTGCAGAGGGAGGCATACGGATGGCTGAGGAGGCGATATCGAAGCCCATCCACGACGTGCAGGTAGACCGCCATGTGTCGGTGCCGATGCGGGACGGCACGATCCTCCGGGCGGACGTGTACCGTCCCACAGCCGAAGGCCAGTATCCGGTGGTGCTGGAGCGGGTGGCCTATGAGCTGATCGATCGGTGTACGGTCAACGGGGAGTTCTTCGCGCAGCACGGCTACGTGTTTGTCGGACAGAGTGTGCGGGGGCGGTTCGGATCGGGAGGGCGGTTCGAACCCATGCGGGATGATGCCTGGGGAGCCAACCAGGATGGGTACGACTCGGTCGAGTGGGCGGGAGCGCAGCCGTGGTCGGATGGCAATGTCGGAATGGCGGATGGCTCCTACTCGGGCCTGACCCAGTATCTCGTCGCACCCACCCGTCCACCGCACCTCAAGGCGCTATTTGCACGCCAAGCCGACACCGGCTGGTATGGCGGTCACAACTATCGTGGGGGCGCCCACGACCTCGGCCGCCGGCGGGAGTGGGCGCTGAAGCAGACGCTGATCCAGCTCGAGCATGAGACCGCTCCTCCGGGAACAGAAGAGGCACGGGAGCGCCTGTCGAAGGCTGTGGATGAGATCGAGACTTGGTACTGGCACCTACCGCTCAAGTCTTGCCCACCGCTGGAGGGACTGGCCGACTGGTACTTCGACATTCTCGAGCATCCCGAAGACGGCCCCTACTGGCAGCCGGTCGACATCGTCCCAATGTTCGCCGAGATCGATGTCCCGATCTACCATCTCGGCGGCTGGTTCGATATGTTCGTCAAGGGCACGCTGCGTGCATTTCAGGGCATCCGGGAGCAGGGGAGGACAGCAGCGTGTCGGCAGGCTCAGCGGGTCACCATCGGTCCCTGGGTGCACGGCCAGTCCAATATCGGCCGGCAGCGGACAAGCGAGCTGGATTTCGGACCGGCAGCCGCGTTCGACCAACGCGAGCACTGGCTACGCTGGTACGACTACTGGCTCAAGGGAGTGGATACGGGGATCATGGAGCTGCCGCCGGTGCGGGTCTTCTTGATGGGGGCCAACCGGTGGCTCGACCTCACAGTGTGGCCTCCGCCGGACGTCACCTACCAGCCGATCTACTTCCGGGAAGGTACAGGGCAGACCGAGGCATCGCTAAATAGTGGTGGGCTGACGTTCGCCGCGCCAGCGGCGGCAGAACAGCCGGACAGCTTTGTGTATGACCCAGCGGACCCCGTTCGCAGTTTGATCAAGGGTCAAGAGCTATGGCCAACGGATCACCGGCCGGTTGAGGGGCAAATGCTGACCTATACCTCGGACGTGCTGGAGCGAGATGTGACGGTCGTCGGACCGGTCAAGGCGATTCTGCACGCGCTATCATCTGCACCGGACACCGACTGGGTGGTGCGCCTGTGCGACGTCTGGCCCGACGGACGGTCTATGTCGGTGTGCGATGGCATTCTGCGGTCGCGGTACCGGAACTCGCTGGCGCGTGCCGAACTGATGACGCCGGGGCAGCTCTATCAGCTAGAGGTAGAGCTCACTCCTACTGCGCAAGTCTTCCAGACCGGTCATCGGATGCGGGTGGAAGTGACGAGCAGTGACTTTCCGCGCGCCGACCGCAACCTCAACACCGGGGGACCATTCGGCGAGGAGGTCCAGGGACAGGCCGCTGTCAACACGATCTTCCACGACGCCATGCGGCCCTCACAGCTCGTGCTGCCGATCTCCTAGCTCTGGCTGACGCGTTTGAACTTGGTTACCCGTTGGTTGCCGATGGCATAGATGCTGCCGTGCGCGTCTACGCAGATCCCATGCCCCGGTGCCGGCACTCCCTCATCTCTGCTTCCGAAGCGGGCCAGAACCTCTCCGTCCAAGGTCCAGAGGCTGACCCAGTGGGTCCCACCGGCGACATAGGCGATGTCGTCCTGAATCCAGATGTCATTGGGGCTCGGTAACTCCCACTGTTCCAAGAACTGTCCCTCGCGATCGAAGACCTGGATGCGGTCGTTCGACCGATCACAGATATAGACGCGGCTCTCCTGGTCTACCGTGATATTGTGGACCGTGCCGAACTCGCCTGGCCCGGTGCCCTGCTGCCCCCAGGTCAGGAGCAACTCCCCTTCCGGGCTGAATTTGTGGACCAGGTGGTTGCCGTACCCATCGGCCACGAAGATTGTCCCGTCGGGCGCGAGTGCCAGGCCGCCTTATCTCCAACGAGATAGAGCACCAGCTAGCCGAGAGTGATGCGCTTCATGGCGACATCCTCTGTGGTCTTCGTCAGACTCGCTGGAGCTTGGTCACCCGTTGATTGCGGATGATCTCTGTCACGTAGATACTGCCTTGCGGATCTACGCAGATCCCATGCCCCGACTTGAAGATTGTCTCGTCGCCGCCGAGGCGAGCGATGACCTCTCCATCCAAGGTCCTGAGGCTGACCCCCTGCCCCCCCTCGGCGACATAGGCGATGTTGTCCTGAATCCAGAGGTCGTTCGGCCCAGGTATATCCCACTGCGTCAGGTACTGACCTTCGCTATCGAAGACCTGGATGCGGTTGTTCGACCGATCGCAGATGTAGACGCGGCTCTCCTGGTCTACGGCGATATTGTGGACGGTGTCGAACTCGCCTGGTCCGGTGCCCTGCCGCCCCCAGGTCAGGAGTAGCTCTCCCTCCGGACTAAACTTGTGGACCAGGTATTGGCCGTATCCATCGGCTACAAAGACCTCGCCGCCTGGGCCAAGACCCACCCCGGCGGGCATGTTGAAAGGCTTGCGCACAAACGCTGCTCGCGGCCGCCCCCTGGTCCCCAGTTCCATTGTCGCCTCGCCGCCGGGCGTGTACCGGGTGACGACATGCTCCAGATCATCAGTGATCCAGACATGGTCATCCGGTCCGATAAAGACCTGGTGTGGATCGCCAAATGTTCCCTCGCCCCACGAGGAGATGAAGTTGCCATTCACATCCCAGATGGTGAGCGGATGCGCGCCCCGGCTGGTGATATGGACCTCGCCCTGCGAGTTCACAGCGCCATTGGTGCAGTCGCCTAACTCCCAATACTTGGGTAGCTTCGGCCACGATGGGACCACCTCGTACTGATATTCGCCCTCGCCTAGACGTACCATGCTCTCTGACCTCCTCGGCCCTCAATCATCGACACCGCACTAGCGCCATACATTATGCATACTTTGGGCCAGCAGCAACGGTACCGGAGGGGGACGATTATGGAACAGTTGAAGGTGGGAGTGATCGGCGCTGGCTTCCATGCCCAGTCACATTTCGGGATGATCGCCGCGGAGCCAGCGATGCGCCTCGTGGGGGTGGCCGAGATTGACTCCGAGCGGCTGGCACGAGCCGAGGTCGACCACCACCCAGAGGTCGCCTGCGCCGACTACCGGGAGATGCTCGACCGCACGAGCCCGGATGTCGTCTACGTTGTCACGCTGCCGGGCCATCTGCTTCCTATCGTGGTGGACTGTATCCAGCGGGGTATTCACACCTCGGTCGAGAAGTCCCCGGGGATGAATTCAGCAGAGACGGAACAGATGCTGGACGCCGCCCAGAGCAGCTCGGCCAAGGTCATGGTCTCAGTCGACCGCCGATACTTCCCCCGCACGCTGGCGATCAAACAGTTGGTGCTGGATCGCGGCGGTGCGGTCCATGCCGCGGCGACTTATAACAAGCCACCGGTGCCGCAGTACGGCACCTGGCCCATTCCAGCAGGTGTCATCTGCGACGCAATCCACCACGTAGATCTCCTCCGTTGGCTTGCGGGCGACGAGTTGGGGCAAGCGGCGGCAGTGGCAGAGGTCTATGCCGAGCGCTGGCGTAGTGGGCCGGGGACTGATTACCACAACGCGATGGTGAAGTTCACGAATGGCCGGACCGGTGTGCTCATGAGCCACTACGGGATAGGCTTCCGCATTCAGCGGGCCGAGGTCCATGCAGAAGACTTTTCGGCCTATTTGGAGCTGACCAAAGGAGGCGCTACGCCGGGTCTGGAGCTGTTCGCCGACGGTGCGTCCTACGAGGAAGCGCTAGATCTCGATGCTGTGGGTGGCCCTGACTTCAACGAGACACGGCATCTCGTGGACTGCATCGAGAACGATCGCCAGCCCTGGAGCCACCTGGAAGACGCCGTACAAACGATGAAGCTCTGTGAGGCCATCTGGGCTGGCCACAAGGGTCCCCTGCAATAGAACCGGGACACGCCTCATCAGCGGAGCGTGCTCAGCAACCGAACAAGGTTGCCACCCAAGACTGCTGCCTTCGCCTCCTCGGGCCAGGACAAGCCCTGGATCAGCTCGATGTCCGCGGTGATCTGTTCGGTTCGATTGTAAGGGAAGTCGGTGCCGTAGATGAGCAGCGCCTCGCCCAACTGCCAGCGTAGCTCGTCCAGCCCCGCGGCACCCAAGTACCACTCCCGGCGATTACGGTCCAGCACGCTCGTAATGCCAGCATAAAGCCGGCCGGGGGCAGCGCCATCGGATGCACCAGGGGGATGGTTCTGGATGACGGCCACGACATCGCGATAAAAAGACCAGCCCCCGACGTGCTCGAACACCATCGTGACGTCGGGCACTGCCTCGGCAACCCTATCCAGGAGCAGAGGATGGCTGTCGGCAAGGGAGTGCTGATGCGTGCCGGTGTGCCAATCAACGAGGAGCCTGTGGTTTGCAGCCGCTCTGCATACCTGGATGACCCAGGGGGAGTCAATGCGGAAGCGTTGTGCGGCGGGATGCAGCTTGATCCCCCGCAGGCCAAGCTCCGCGATCTCGCGTACCTGTTCGGCCGCTAGCGGCGCACCCTCAGCCGGGTCTACGGTGCCAAAGCCGACGAACTCGGGGTGGTGCTGCACTTCCCGCGCTAGCCAGCGATTATGCGCCCCTGGCTCCTGGTCGGCGGCGGCTCCTTGGGCCCACCGGTGCGAAAACGGTGCCCACAGGGAGGCCCGATCAATGCCGCAGGCATCCATGACCGCACGGAACTGGTCAATTGTCCCGTCTGGCCGCAGCCACTCCGGAAATACATGGACATGGTTGACGAATATACCCACATAGACCTCCTGGCTACCCGACGATGGTCGTTGCCATGCACACTGGCAAGCCTACGATGCCCATACTGTCTGGAACAAACGTAGCCAGTTGCCTCCCATAATCTTGGCTACATCCTCCGGGCGGTAGCCACGGCGGAGTAGCTCTGCGGTCACGTTGGACAGCGCATCGGGTGTCTCCATCCCTTGCGGATGGATCACCGGATCGGGAAAGGCCACCGGCCGCACATGGAACTTCGTGCCCTGCTGGGCAATGAGCCAGTCGAAGAACGCCTTGGGTTGATCCTGGGTATAGTCCGTGCCGATCCCGACATGGTCAATCCCCACCCGCTCTACCAGATCCTCGATGGCGTCTCCATAGTCTGCCAGGGTGGACTCGAAGCCGCGGCGCAGGAAATGGGGAAAGGCATTGGCGCCGATGACCCCCCCGCGTTCGGCCAGCAATTGCAGCGCCTCATCGGTCTTGTTGCGGACATGGTCGAAGAAGGCGCGCGCATTGGCATGGGTGATCGCGACGGGCTGCTCGGAGCGCTCAATCGCGTCGAGCGTCGTGCGGTCGCCCACATGAGAGAGGTCGATAAGTATCCCCAGCCGGTTCATCTCACGCACCGCGTCCCGGCCGAAGTGGCTGAGACCGTCGTCTATCCGCTCGTAGCAGCCGTTGCCCAAGAGGTTACGTTCGTTGTAGGTGAGCTGAACAACGCGCACGCCCAGGGCATGGAAGACTGCGAGGCGGTCGAGGTTGTTCTCGATGGGTGTAGCGTTCTGCCAGCCTAGAATCACGCCCACCTTCTGGTCCTGCTTCGCCCGGCGGATGTCCTGGACCGCAGCGACTGGCATCAATGTGTCCTGGCGCTCCTGGAACCGGCGCAGCCAGGCGGCGACGTTATCCATTGTCTGGCGGTAGTCTTCCCAGACGGCGATGGTGGCATTGATGGCAGTTACACGCCCGGCATGAAGACTGCGGTAGACGGCAGAGCTCTGCCAATTGCTCACGTTGAGTCCGTCGATGACGATAGACTCCTCGTACAGTCGGTTTGCCGCCTCTGCTGCTGCCATGCTCTCCGTCTCCTTGCCGACCACCGACGCTGAACGACGATCAGCGCCAACGCGGTTGCAGCATAGCATTGCCACCAGCGCAGGAGCGAACCTGCATAGGCATCCGCGTGAGGAGGACATCATCACGTGTGGCTAGCCCCCTTCCCCAGCCCTTCCCCCGTTGCGACAGGGGAAGGGGGCACATTTCCTCCCCTCTCCGTCTTTGGCGCATCGGGGAGGAGATAGCTTCCTTGGGTGCGATATATCGCGCCCCTACTAGTCAGCCTATACCCCTCCGAGCTCACGCCCGGCGTCGTGTCCCTGGCGAAACCTGTAGAGGGCCGTGTAGAGCGCGGCACTCGCTGGGACCGGTACCTGCTTCGCACGGCCCTGCCGCACAACCGCACCGAGGAGGTCATCGAGCTCCAGCGGGTTGCCCGCCTGGAAGTCGAGCTGTAGCGACGAGACGAGACCCGGCGCGTCCGCTTCGGCGGTAGCCATGCGCACGTCCACCACGTCGCTGGCGAATTTGGCTCCGTGCGCTTGACCCACCGCAACAGTTTCCTCCATCACAGTCCGCACCGTGAGTGCCCCCACCGGACAGGCCAGTACCTCCAGGTACGTTGCTCGTGATGCCGTCATGACGGTGCCGGTGGCGGCTACCTGGACGAGCTTCGCCCAGAGCGACGACGCGATATCGTCGCTCACTTCGACCTGCATGCCCTCTTTGGTGAGCACATCGGCTACCCGGGCGGCCCGAGGGCTGTGGGAGCCGTCCTGCTCTCCCAAGACGATGCGAGCGGTGGCGCCCACCTGCTCGATTCGTCCTGGTGCCGGCCGGGCCGCATCAATATAGGTCGTCCCGGCCAGGACGTGCTCCCACCCGTAGACCGCAGCGATCCGGGCGGGGCTCTCAACCCCGTTCTGAATGGAGAGCACCGCGGTGTCCTCGTCGATAAGAGGCTCGAGGAGGGGTAGCGCATCGGGGTTGTGGTACGTCTTCACCGCATAGATGATCAGGTCTACTGGCCCTACTTCGTGTGGGTCGGCTGTCGCAGGCACATGCACGGTGAAGTCGCCCCAATGACTGGACACCTGGAGACCATCACGAACGATGGCGTCCCGATGGGCACCGCGGCAGATGAGCACCACCTGCTCGCCGTGCCTGGCCAACGCGCCACCGTAATACCCCCCGACAGCACCAGCTCCGACGACAGCAATGCGCATGATCCCCTCCCCTCCAGTCCGCAGCAGCCCTACGCTGTTGGAGATAGATTATGCACAAGTGCGGAACCGTCACCGCTTCATGTCTCTAAGGGCACATGCACCAGGGGCAGGTCCCGGGATTGTCCAACGCGCCTATTTGGCTGCGCTGCGCAGCGCGTCTGATGTGACGGAGCAGGAAGTCGACAGAGCGAATGGTCGCCTATACGCTCTCGCTTTTGGGACGGAACGAGCCGCTGGAAGCAGGGCTATGCCGACCGTTTCGGGGCAAAGGGGGGAAGTAGAACCAGTGCTTGCCAAGAAAACGAGGGAGGTAGAAGCGCTGCTTGCTGCACCGACCATAGAAACCTCGACGGAAAGGGTGGCACCTGGAGTACAGGTGACGACCTCACGGTCTTTTTGGGAGGGATACCTCGAGGGCCTCGATGAGGCGCTTGCACTCATAGACGACCTAGAGTGACCCGGATGTGCACCTCACCACTCAAAACGAAGGTGTGACCTGGATGATTGACATAATCTTGAAGCGCTGGGGAGGGGGTGGACGCGGGTGCGAAGGGCTCACGGTTCCTTCTCTGTCCGGATGGCCGCTGGGAGCTGGCTCTTCTGGCGATGAACGCTGCTGCCCCGGCTCACGCCGCTCGCGTGGGCCTAGTTGGTAGGACGCTAGTCTGCTGCCGTCCGTCGCGACAGCCAGACTACGATCAGCCCGGTGATGGCGCCACTCACGGCTCCGACGAGTGCCCCGCCGGCCGACCCGCTCACGGTCCCGACCACAGCTCCGACTGCACCCACAACCAGGCCTACAGCCACTCCCACGACCACGCCGGTACCCAGGCGCATGACCCACTGGTTGGCCATTGCTGCCGCTCCTCCTTCGGTGCGGGGCGCAGCCACCGCCTCGGGTTCAGAGCATATTCCCCATGAACGGGATCAACCACGTGAGGCCGTCGCGGTCTTCATGCCGTCCTCGTCGCATCCAGAGCGCCGCCCCAACTAGACCAATGATGAGACCGAGCGCGGCCACCCCGATCCACACGGTTGCCACCATGCTCCTTCCTCCGGTGCCTACATCATCGCGGCCATCTGGCTGCGTAGGCGGTCTGCAATTGCGGCAGGCTGGGTCACGATGGCTCTTCTTCGACCACCACGGCTGTGCCATAGGCCAGGATCTCCGCTGCTCCGCCCATGACGACCGAGGTGGCAAAGGCCGCGCTGATGATCGCATTGGCGCCTAGCGATTCGGCTTCGGCAATCATGCGGTCGAGCGATTGTTCGCGGCTCTCGGCAAGGAGTTTGGCGTACTCGTGGATTTCGCCACCGACCAGATTGCGTAACCCGGCCAGCACGTCATTGCCCAGGTGCCGGGCGCGAATGGTATTGCCCCGCACCAGGCCCAGTGTGCGCACAATCCGCCGCCCGGGAATGCCCGGGCTGGTCACCACGATGATGTTGCTCATAGCTGCACGTCCTCATATTTGTCGGTCTTGCGCTCGCGCAGCCGCTGGCCCAGGACCGTAAGGAAGAGCACGACCAGGCCGACGGCCGCGAGAGCAACGGCGGTCTTCTCCCCTGTAGCGACGGCATCGTCGACGGCAAACCCGTACACGCCATAGGCGCTCAGGGCGAGCACACCGACTATGAGCAGCGCCCAGCCAAGCCAGCTACCGGTACGTATCGTGCGATCTGACATCACTCCTCTCCGTTTCAGAGCGGCACCCACGGGTGCCGCCACCTCACCCGGGATTTCCCATTTCAAACTGCTAGCACCCTGATTGACGGGGCGACGGTGATGGAGTGAACCATAGCAGCAGCCTCCGATGCCGTCTATCCCGATCTGATCCCCAGGTAAGGCTGCTCTTGCGATTTGCTGTCTCCATATGGCTCCCGAAAGCGTGTCTGGCACGTCTCCACCGGGGTCGCACCCTTCGATGGGCGCACCTTCCCCCAGGTCACCTCGAATCCGCCTCGACATCAATGACAATCACTACCCTGGTACTGGACGGAGCCGGCCGATACGCTCCAGCACCCCCTGGAACAGGTCTCGCGAGGCGGCCACCTCAGCGAGCTGGAACACCAGCCGCCGGGCGTGGCGCACCAGCCGTGCCCCGATCTTGATGAGCTTGACTTGCACGGTGCGCAACGACCAGTGCTTGACCGCCTTGGGCAGGCATAGCCTGCGCAGGAAGTTTCCCAGGTTGTAGGCCAGGATGAACAGAGCCAACCGCACCTGGTTGGCCACGAACCTGTGGCAGGACAGCCGCGTCCAGTTCAGGGCGTACTTGCCCTCTTTGATCCACTGCTCTGCAGTGCCTCGGCCATTGTAGAAATGCACTACCCCTTCGGGGCCAGCCGACATGTTGGTGACGATGAAGCCCACCCGAGGGAACAGCTCTCCCTGGTGCCACTCCACCTTGGCCACCACCCGCCGAGGACGGTCCCAACTCCCCGCCTGATACCAGCAGTCGTCATACCAGATGATAGGCTTCTTGGGTGGTCTTCCCACCGGCCTTCTCAACAGAGGGGCAATCTCCCATTGCAGCACCTCGTTGCTAGGGAGCCTCATGGCGTAGAGTACGCGCCGCTCCTCCAGGTACTCGTATACCTCCGGCTTGGCGAAGGCGGCATCGGCCCTGAAGTACCGGCGCACTCCCATCCGCTCGTAGCGGGCCAGGATGGGGTCCAGCACCTGCCGCCAATTGTCCGCGCTATGGACGTTCCCAGGCCGGAGCATGGCCCCCTCGCAGTCCCCGAACTGGTTGAAGACAAAGATCGGGTGATAGCACACACAGCCAAAGTGTCCGTTGTAGGCCGCACCCTCCTGTTCTCCGTGCACCGGGCTCTCTGAGCTATCCATGTCCAGGATCACCC
>NYZG01000214.1 GCA_002687025.1 Candidatus Poribacteria bacterium | reverse complement strand
GGACGGCATCATCCCCACGCCTTCCGCCGGGGAGATTGCGACAGCCGTGTGCGCGAGATTGCCCGACGCCAACATCGCGTTCGACGTCGACGAGGAACGACAGACGATACTCGACGCCGCGCTGATGCCCATGGACGACAGCCGCGCCCGCGACGAGTGGGGATGGGCGCCCGAATACGGCCTCGACGCGGCGGTAGACGACCTCATCCAGCAGACGCGCGAGCGACAGGGGGCGCGCCCATGACCGCCAAAGCGCGCCTCGATGCGACCTGGCGCGCCGCCCGTGCGGAGCTGTCCGGCGCCGCCGCCGTCGAGGGCATCGAGCGTCTCTGGTCCTCGGCTCGGGGCGCGGACTTCGCCCACATGCACGCGGCCGCGCGGTCCCTCGCGGACATGATGCGAGAGGCCGGCATGTCCGATGTCGAGATCATCGAATACCCCTCCGACGGAGTGGCCCACTACGGCGGGTGGGTCATGCCGCGGGCGTGGGATCTGGTGACGGCATCGTTGCGTGTAGTCGCGCCAGATACGGCCAGGCAAGCGCTCGCCTCCTACGCCGAGTCGCCCCTCTGCGTGATGATATACTCCGCGCCCACGCCGCCCGAAGGCGTAACCGCGCCGATCGTCCGCGTGTCACACGCGGATAGGCCGGAGTCGTGGACCGGCGTTGCCGCGGACGGCGCACTCGTGCTCCTGGACACGTCGGCGCCCCGCGCGGCTGCGTTGGCGTTCCGGCACGGGGCCGTTGGCGTCATCACCGACGAGCGCGGGCGACGAGATGCCCCGCCAGCCGCATACCGATTCCTCAACTACACCGTATCTCCGACGGCGACGGCGAAGGCGAAGGGATTCGGCTTCGGCTTGACCGCGGCGCGCGGCGCGCAGCTGAGGGCAGCTCTCGACGCGCACGGTGATGGCGCCGTGATGGCGCACGCACGCGTCGAGTCGCGGCTGTACGACGGCGCCATCCCGGTCGTGACGGGCCTTGTGCCCGGTGAAACCGACGAGGAGGTCGTCGTTACGGGACACCTGTGCGAGCCGGGCGCCAACGACAACGCATCCGGGCCGGCCCTCGCGGTCGAGGTCGCTCGTACGCTCGCCGCCATGGTAGAGAGCGGCCAGATTCCGCCCTTACGGCGCGGCGTGCGCCTGTGCCACACCTACGAGGTGCGCGGAACGAACGCCTACGTCAACGAGCGCGGCGAAGCGAGGCGTACAGTCGCCGGCATCAACCTCGACATGGTGGCGCGTCGGCAGACCAATCACGTCTTCCGCACGACCCCCGCGCATCCCGCGTACACCGACGCTCTGCTGCACGATGTCCTGCGACGGGCGCGAGGCGAGGCCTCGGCGGCGCCGGTAGCCGACCACGTCTTCGGGCTGGTCGACGACAACGTCTTCGGCGAGCCGCTTATCGGCGCCCCATGCGTGGGCCTGGTGCAGTTCCAGGACCCGACGTGGCACACGTCCGCCGACACGATGGCAGGCATCGACGCCGAGGTCCTTGCCCTGAACGGAGCCGCGGCGGCCACGTACTGCGCCGCTATCGCTTGCGCCTCGGGCGAGGACGTGGTCGCGTTGGCCCGGCTCGCCGCCCGCGATGCCGCCGCGCGACTCCATCAGGCGGCGACAGCCGGTGTCGCGTGCGACGCCATCCGTCACATCGCGGAGCAGGGCGGCCGTTCCGTCTCGGCCGCGCTCCGCCTGGCGAACGACGACGCGACCGGCGTCGCCCAGATCCGCGAGGTCGCCGGCGCCGTGCGGAGCCTTGGGCCGTCGGCCGCCGCCTTCGCGCGCGCGTGCGGCGCGCCGCCGACGGAGCTGCCCGCCGAGGTGGGCGATGCTCCTGTCGGCGCCGACCGGTACACGAAGGCGATCCGAGGCTACATCGGGTTCGAGCATCTGACGGACGACGAACGCGACCGGCTCGACGCCGACATCGGGCTCGGATGGGGTTGGGGAGCTCCCGATTGGCTCCAGCACGCTGCATTCCTGTGTGACGGATCGCGTGACGTCCGCGCCGTGTTCCGGTTCCTGCGCCACGAAGGGCTCGCCGTTGACATGCCCGTGCTCGCGAAGGCCTTCGCATGGGCGGCCGAGCAGGGATTCCTACGGCGCGCGTAGAGAGGGTATCGCCCATGGTCGCCGTCGGATTGCTGCTCGTGCCGGCCCTGGCCGCCGCCACGCCGTCTGTACACGGCAATGACGCGGGCGCGTGGGACCATTTCGCCATCCTCGTGTGGCAGTACAGGACGCCGCCTCCCGGCCCCGACGCCGCTGCGGCGTACGCGCGACTCAATCTCCGGGGCATACATCTGGACAACGGCTTCTCCGACGAGCTCCTCGCATTCGCCAACGAGAACGACTTCGAATACTACGTCGACCACGCCGCCGGCAAAGGCGACCTACATCTGTATCCGAGGGAGTGGGAAGCCTTCCGCGCCGCGCAACGCGAGAGCCGTGATCGCCCTGAGCGTCCCAGATGTCTGCACGATCCCGAGGTACGCGACCGACTGATTTCCACGCTGCGCGACAATGTGCGAAGGGCGTCGGTTGGGAACTGCCTGGCTTACTCCTTCGACGACGAGATATCGACGACGTCCTTCACATCACCCGCGGATGTGTGCTGGGCGCCCGCGACGATGGCCGCCTTCCGTGAGTGGCTCCGCGTGCGCTACGGGACCGTCGACGCGCTCAACGCCAGGTGGGCGTCCGACTTCGCTTCGTTCGCCGAGGCCGTTCCGGCACAGGTCGACGACCTGCGGTATCACCACGCCCGTCCGTTCGCCGAATGGAATCTGGCGCCGTGGGCCGACCATCGCGAGTTCATGGACGACGCCTTCGCCGACCTGCTGACCGACCTGCGGTACGAGTGCAACCAGTTGGATCCGCGCCGTCCGGCTGGATTCGTAGGTGGCCAGGCGCCGTCCACGTACGGCGGCTACGACTACGCCAAGTTGACCCGGGCCGTGCAATGGATGGAAGCCTACGACATCGGCGCCAGTAACGAGATTCTCCGCTCGCTCTGGGCGGGCCAGGCGCCGCACGTCCAGACGTACTTCGCGACCGGCGCGCCCCACGTCGACAAGTGGTTCCTCTGGTACTACCTCGTGCACGGCAATCGCGGCGTGATCGTCTGGCCGGAGATGGGCGGCAAGCCGTGGTTCGACGGCGCGCAGCCACAACCCGCGCTGGACGCCCTCGCCGATACGTTCCGCGAGGTGCAGGGCGACATCGGTCGAGACCTGCTCAACGCCGAATTCAGCACCGATGGCGTTGCGCTGTACTACTCGCAGCCCAGCATCCGCGTGTCGTGGTTCATGGACATCAGGCCGCACGGCGCGTCGTGGGTGAATCGGTCCTCGTCCCTCAACAACGCGAACGCAAGCGACCTGCTCAACCGCGTTGCGTGGACGAAGTGGCTGGAGGATGTCGGCGTCCAGTACGACTTCCTGTCCTATCTCGACGTGCGCGAGGGCATCGCGGACCTGTCGAGGTACAGGGTCATCGTCCTTCCCCGCACGTTCGCTCTCTCCGACGCGGAGGCGGCCGCGCTACGCAACTTCGTGCACGCAGGCGGGACGCTCATCGCCGACTACGCCCCCGGCACGTTCGACGAATATGGCGCGGGCCGGTCGACTGGCGTCCTGGACGACCTGTTTGGCGTCCGACGCGACGCGAGACTTGGCGTCTTGGACGGCGCCGCCATCGCCGAGATCAACGCCGAACGCCACGCCGACCCGACGCCTGACCGCGCCGAATACGCCGGAGCCTTCCGCGCGGACGGATTCGTGCAGTACGAACGTGGTGTGACGGCCACAGTGTCCGACGTCATGCGCGAGTCGGCGCCCGGCCCCGCCTTCCACGCAACGAACGACCATGGGGCCGGTCACACGGAGTATCTCAACGTGACTCCGACCCCTTACCTGTGGTCCCGGCGCGCCCCGGAGGGGTTCGCCTATCGGCGCCTGCTCGAAAGCGTGCTGGCTCGGGCGGGGATCGTCCCGAGAGCGCGCGTCCTGCGTGACGGCGTCGAAGCGCACACCGTGGAGCGCCTCTTCTGGCGGGCGGGAGAGACCACGTACCTGTGCCTCGTAGAGAACCCCGTTCGCGACGCCAAGATAGACGGCATGGGCACCGCGCAGGGCGTACCGGAACGCGGCCGTGAGGACATCGAAGTGCACCTGACGTGGGCAGTGGGTCGGGCCACCGACGCGCGTACCGGCCGAGAGCTCGGCTCGGGGAGCGTCCTACAGATGTCCTGGAATCCGCACGAAGCGGCCATCCTCAAGCTGCAGTGACGCGCTTGGCGCCACCGCGAGACGCGCCGCCGAGGGATACCCTACGAAGTGCGACCGCGTCGGTAGCGCGACGGCGCGGCAGCGGCCCTTCCCTGTAAACCCAACGACGCCGCGCCCGTCTAAATGGTGAGTTCCGAACGACCGACCGCGCGTGAGGAAAGGCGTACTTTGAACCAGCCCGACGAGCGGCCACTGCTAGATGCACTCGAGGACGGGGGATTCGTGTCCGCCGACGTCGCCAGTCAGGCGCGCGCGCGCATCCAAACCGCCGATCCCGCCAGCGCCGATGAGATCCTACAGGAATACGTGACCCAGGCCGGCCTGGAGGTCGCCAAGCAGGCCGTGGAGTTGGGTGTGCCGTGCGTGTGGCTCGCGAACCGACTGCCGGACACCGACGCCGTTGAAGCCGTTCGTGCTGCGTACGCGTACAAGCAGCATGTGGCCCCGCTGGCGCTCGAGAACGGCTCACTCGTAGTGGCTGTCGCCGACATTCTCGACGTACAGCTGCTCGACGAACTGCGCGTCCTGACAGGTCGCGAGGTCACCGCGACGCTCGCAGACGCTGAGGACATAGAGGACGCCATCCGTCGGTTCTACGGCAAGAGCACCGAGGAACTCATCAGCGGGCAGCTCGCGAGCCCAACCGGCGGGGTAACGCTACAGACCGTCGATGAGATCCACGACTACGGCCTTCAGGCGGACATCCTCGCCCAAGACCCCACGGTCATGGAGGCGGTGAATCAGATCATCATCGACGCCGTGCGCGAGGGAGCCACGGACATCCACGTCGAGCCCTTCGAGGCCGAACTACAGATCCGCTTTCGCCTGGACGGCGTGCTGGAGTCGCGCCCATCGCCGCCGAAGCATCTCCAGGCTGCCATCACGTCGCGTATCAAGCTGATGTCGCACATGAACATCGCGGAGACCCGCAGACCGCAGGATGGACGTATCGAGGTCATCATCGCCACGCTCGGACGGCGCGAAATCGACATCCGCGTAAGCACCGTCCCGACCATCTGGGGCGAGAGCATCGCGATGCGCATCCTCGACAGGAACATGGTCCGCCTCGGCCTCGCTCAGGTGGGCCTGCTCGAAGACGACTACGAGACGTTCCTGAGAATGATCGCCAAGCCGTGGGGGATGATCCTCGCCACCGGCCCGACCGGCAGCGGCAAGACGACCACGCTCAACGCCTGCCTCAACGAGATGAAGGACATCGGGTCCAAGATCATCACCGTTGAGGACCCCGTGGAATACGACCTCGAGGGCATCAACCAGATCCCCGTCAACGCCGAGATCGACGTCACCTTCGAGCGGGCCTTGCGGCACATCCTGCGCCAGGACCCCGACAAGGTGATGGTCGGCGAGATCCGTGACATGGAAACCGCCGACATGGCGATCCACACATCGCTCACGGGTCACCTCGTCCTGTCGTCGCTTCACACCAACGACGCCCCGTCCGCGATCACGCGACTCGTCGCGATGGGCGTGGATCCCTATCTCGTGTCGTCGACGCTAGAGGGCGTGATCGCCCAACGGCTGCCGCGCCGCGTGTGTCAGCAGTGCGCCACCCACGCCGCACCCACCGAGGACGATCTCGTCGCGATGGGCGTGGAGCCGGGCGATGCGTCCGACGACTGGCGCGTGCCGCATCCGGTGGGATGCCAGGCGTGTCGCAACACCGGCTACAAGGGTCGAATCGGCATGTTCGAGATCATGCACATCGACGATGAGTTGCGTGCCCTGGCGCTCGAGAGCATCGCGGCCACGCGCATACGCCAGGCCGCCGTCCGAAACGGGATGCGCACCCTACGTCAGGACGGATGGCGCAAGGCGCTCGCCGGGGTCACGACGGTAGCAGAGGTGCGGCGGCTGACGCCGGACGCCGAGGCCGCGATGGTGGCCTCCTAAGAGCGGGAGACGCGAATGCCGCGCTACGCGTACGACGCCGTGACCGCCACCGGCTCCAAGACCTCCGGCGCAATGGACGCATCGTCCACGGGCGAGCTCGTAGCTCGCCTTCGGGAGATGGGGTACTTCCCAACCAGCGTCGAAGAGACGGCCGCGGCCGATGAGGAAGGCGGCCTTCGCCGCTTCCGCTTCGGGGATCCCATCAAGCCGCAGGCGGTCGAGTTCTTCACGTTCCAGCTGTCGACGCTGGTGAATAGCGGCGTGCCCTTGGACCGCGCCTTGACGGTGTGTTCCGAGCAGATGGAGAACGTCGACCTACGTCGCGTTGTCGAGCAGATCAGGCACGATGTCGAGCGCGGCGAGTCCCTCGCAGAAGCGCTCGCGAAGCACCCGAAGCAGTTCGACACGCTCTACACGAACATGGTGGACTCCGGCCAGCAGGGCGGCGTGCTGGGATTGGTCTTGCAGCGGTTGTCGGATTTCAGTCGTCAGCAGCGTGAACTGCGCGATTCGGTCGTATCCGCGCTCATCTATCCGATCATCCTCTTAGGCATCACCGTGACGATCGTCGCCGTCCTGATGTTCGTCGTCATACCGCGCTTCGTGGCGATGTTCCAAGACCTGGGCGCCGACCTGCCCGCCGTGACCCGGGGGCTCATCGCCGTGGTGGACTTCGCGCGCTCGCCCTATGGCGTCTTCTGGCTGTGGCGTGCGGTGGATGTGCCTCTGCTGCACGGACTGCCGCTGCCCGGCGCGCTCCTGGCGATTATACTCGTCGTCGTCGGGGTCCTGCGGCGCTACAAGCGCACCGACGAAGGCATGCTGGCGTTCGACCGCGCGCGGATGCGGATCCCCCTGATGGGCAGCGTCGTCCGCAACTTCGCGCTCGTGCGTCTGACGCAGACCATGAGCACTCTCCTCGACAATGGCGTCATGCTGCTGCCGGCCCTGCGTGTCGCGAAGGGCACCACGGGCAGTCTGGTCTACGAACGCGCGCTCGACGAGGTCGAAGGGCAGGTCGAGCGCGGAGCCGGCCTCGCCGGCCCGCTGGCTGACTCCGGGCTGTTTCCGCTCATCGTGACCGACATGCTCGCCATCGGCGAGGAGACGGGCAAGCCCGAGGTCATGCTGGCCCACCTGGCCGGATACTACGATCTTGAGATCAAGCGCTCGCTGGAGAGGCTCGTAGCGGCGCTCGGGCCCGTTCTGATACTGTTCATGGCAGGGATTGTGGTCGTGATCGCCGTCGCGATCATCTATCCCATCGTCAACATCTCCCAGAGCCTCGGCTGACAACGCCGCGGCAAGCCTATCCAGCAAGGAGCACTCGGCGCATGATAACTCGACTGCTGCGCCGCCTGGCGCGCGCCGGCGCCGCATGGCGGAGAGAGAACGCGGACCGCGACGAGGGATTCACGCTCGTCGAGATACTGGTCGTGCTAACCATCGTGGGAATCCTGGCCGCCGGGATATCGCCCGTGGTTTTGAAGCGCATCGACCAGGCCCGTCAGACTAAGGCTCTGATGCAGGTGCGCACCTTCGAGGACGCGCTGCACCGGTACGCGATCGACGTAGGCGACTACCCGTCCTCCGAGGAGGGGCTCGAGTCCCTCGTCACCCAGCCCGACACGGCGGACGGCTGGACCGGCCCGTATGTGCGGGGCATGGTGACCAGCGACGGCGTCATCGACGATCCGTGGGGCACGCCTTACGTGTACATCTATCCGGGCGACAATGCCGACCTTGGCTTCGAATTCGACATCGTTTCCTACGGCAAGGACGGGCAGGAAGGTGGCGCGGACAACGACGCCGATATCACCAACTATGCGGGCGTAGTGGATGATGGAAGCTGAGACGCCGCCGAGGGTCAATCGTGCGAGTCGACCGCATGACGCTGGTTTCACGCTGGTCGAGATGCTCGTCGTCCTCGCCATCATGTCCATCCTGCTCACGATTGGCGCCCCCTCTCTGAAGGCGTTCTCCGAGGGGCGGAAGCTCAACGCCGCGGCCGATTCCGTCCGGGCCCTATGTCTCTACGCCCGCGACGCGGCGATGGCCGAGGGCGAGACCTTCGTCGTCGTGTTCGACTTTTCCGAGCAGTCGTTCTGGCTTGCCAAGGAAACCGCCTTGGAGCTCGGCGACCTCGCCGCAACAGTGGGGCTAGGGGCTCTTGGGCCCGAGGCGGAGGACGAAGCGGCTGAAGCTGGGCAGGTTTCCGAGGGCGCCTCGGCCGGCCAAACCCGCGGCATACTCGGCCGCCCGCAACAGATGGTGAAGTCCGTCGTGCTGTCGAGGATCGACGTCGATCGTGAGGGCGAGATCATCACGACAACCTTCGACTACGACTACATCACGTTCCGAGCGGATGGAACCGCGGAGCCTGCGAGCGTGTACTTCATGAACGCGGACAACCGCGGGGCAGTCGTGGACATCCCACTCGCCGCCGCCCGTACCAAGATGAGGCGCCTGTCTCAGGAAGAAGTGGATCACGCTGGCCTGTCGACGGAGGCCCTCTGATGCGGCCCTCCGACCGCGGCTTTACACTCCTCGAGGTCCTTGTCGCGATGGCGATCCTGGGAGCGGTCCTCCCCACCGTGATGATCGCCTTCACGACAAGCGCGCGGTCTCGATCCAGGTCCGAACGGGAGACGACGGCCGCATATCTCCTGCGCGACAAGCTGAGCGAGATGGAGGCCCTCGGAGCCCCGGCGGAGGGGGAGGATCAGGGCGACTTCGGCGAAGGCAGCCTTTTCACGTGGGTCACATCGGTCGCCAGTCTCCCCGAGATTGAGGAGCTGTACGACGTGACAGTCCGAGTCCAGTGGCTCGAGGCGGGACAGCAGCGCGAACTGGCCGTGCGCACGTACATGGCCGCCTCTGGCGGGGGCGAGCCCGGCGACGGCCAGGAGGGACAGGGAGGCCCGGGCGGCCCGCCGGGGCAAGGCCGATGACGCACACGCGGGCTCGCGCCGACGGCGGATTCACCCTCGTCGAGTTGATGGTGACGATGACCCTCCTGTCGATTGTCGCCGGCATGGCCTACTCCTCGTTCACGCACGCCGTCGATGTGTACCAGCAGGGGGCGGGTAGGTTGTCACTGGCGCAGAGCGTGCGGATGGGCATCGGCGAGCTCACGCGCGACATTTCCAACGGGCTTGCCGGCGGCGACGACGAAGCCCTGGCGCTGTACATCGAGGACGTCGCAAGCGACATCGAGGGCGAAGGTTGGGACATCATCACGTTCGTTGCGCACGTGCCGCCCGCCGAGTCGTCTGGCGAGCTGGGGCCTACCTCGCCGCTGCCGCCGAGCCTGCGTCAGAATTCTGGCCTCACCGAAGAGGAAGAGGACATCGGCGGCGTCAGTAGCGACCTGCTGCGCGTCGCCTACATGGTCGGCCCGGACCCGATGCTGCCGCAGGAGTCGGGACCCACCGAATCCGACGAGCCCGCTACCCAGTCCCTCCTGCGCGTCACAACATCGACGCTCGAACTCGAAGAGGCGTTCGGGGACGCCCTCGGGCAGGATCCCTCAACGATGGTCGCGATGCTTCAGGAGCAAGGCGCCACGGTCGAGGCCGTCATCGACGGCGTCCGATCGCTGAACTTCGAGTTCTTCGACGGCGAGGAGTGGTGGGACCAGTGGGATGTCGAGGAGCAGGGCTCCCCGGCCGTCGTCAGGGCCGCTCTGACCGTTCAGGATGAGGACGATGCTGCCGTGTTCTACACGCGTTCCTCGGCCGCGCGCTTCATGTCCTCGCCCGGCGACACATCGACCGGAGACGGCGGCGATGGCGGCGGCCCAGGCCCGCAGGGCCCGCCGGGAGGCCCGTGATGCTGTCAAACCACGACGCGCGCCCGGGCCGCCGAGGTGATTCGGGACTCGCGTTGATCGCCACTCTATGGGTCATGGCGGTGCTGTCCGTCCTGGCGACGGAATACCTGTACATGGTACATCTCGACACGCGTATGGCGGAAAACGTCGTGGACCGCACACAGCTGGAGTACGCGGCCAAAGCGGGCATCGCGCGATTCACGCGCGTCCTGGCCGATGACGATGTGGCTTTCGACAGCGCCAGTGAGGGCTGGGCCGAGACGATCGAAGGCGAACTAGAGGACCCAACCGTCCTGACGAAGACCTACGCCTACGAAGTCACGGCGACGGACGAGAGCGCGCTAGTGGACGTGAACGTGGCCGATGCCGACCTCGTCACGGGGCTCCTTGGGCTCACAGCCGCGCTGGAGGAGGAACGGGCCACCATCGCTCAGGCCATCGTCGACGCCAGGCCGTTCAGATCGCCCGGAGACGTGGCAAGAGCCGAGGGAATGACAGCCGATATCCTTTACGGCGGCGACCAGGTCGAGGGCGACGAACAAGCGACCCCCCTCATCAACCTTATCACCGTGTACGCCGTCGATAAGAACGTGCAATCCGGCGGCGAGGACCGCACCAACATCAACGACGCCGACGCCGACGCGCTCGTCCAGGGACTCACGGGGCAGGACGGGCAGGAGTTGCTCAGCCAGCAGGAGGCAGAGGCGATCACCGCGCAGCGCGACGAAGAGGAATACGACTCGTTGGGCGATCTCATGGACATCCCGGCCATCAGCCAGAGCGTTCTCGACGACGTGCGCGACCGGCTCAGCACAGAGGACAACGACGACAACGATGACGACCGCACGAACATCAACTCCGCAAGCGCCGAGGAGTTGGGCGAGGTCGATGGCCTCGATGAAGGAACCGGCGAAGCCATCGTGCGGCATCGCGACGACAACGGGGATTACGGGAGCGTCGACGACATCCGCGACGCCATGCTGTTCAACCGCGACGACATGAAATGGGTGGTCGACAAAGCGACCGTTGTTGGCGAGGACACGCTCCGCGGCCTGGTGAACATCAACACTGCCAGCCAGGACATCCTGGCCCTTCTGCCCGGCATGGACGCGGGGAAGGCGCAGGCCATCATCGACCGCCGGGAGTCCGCGCCGCAGGACGCGCCTCCATCGGACGAGCCGCAGGAGAGCCCATTCAAGAACGTGGGCGAGTTGCTGGATGTCGAGCAGATCGACGACGACACGTACAAGCAGTTGGTGAACAGCATCACGTACCGCGCGCAGGTGTTCCGCGTGCGTGCGAACGGCCTCACTCCCGAAGGTCAACCCGTTGCGAGGATCGCGGCCGTGCTTGACCGGAGCGGCGGCGGCATCGAGACGCGATACTGGCTTACGAACTGACGGCCCGCTAACGGAGCAACAGTTTGGCGAAGAACCGGATCGCCGCCATCGACATTGGTTCGCACGCCGTCAAGGTGGCTGTGCTTACGCCCGCCGGCCAGGGCTGTCGGGTTGAGGGCGTCGCGTCCGTGCCGACGGCCCAGCAGGACGGCCCCGAGGCGCGCGCTGCAGCCGTGAAGCGCGCCCTCGCCGAGGCCGGCGCCCGAAACGCCAAGTGCGTCATCGGGCTGCCAAGACTACAGACCGTTGTGCGACGTCTCAACGACTTGCCCCCCGGCTTGGACGACGCAAGCCTGCGCGACATCATCCGCTTGCAGGCAGAAAGCGAACTGCCGTTCGATCCCGGGACGGCGTTCTACGACTACCATGACGCCCGCGAAGCCGAGGGTGGCACTTCCGTCGAGCTCGTCGCGGCCCGCATGGAAGACGTCGAGGCGCTCATCGCCCCGGTGCGCGAGGCTGGCGGCAAACCGATGGGCGTCGTCCCGGGCGTCATCGGCCTGGGAGCCATGGCTACCGCGCAGGGGCTCGGATCGGGGCCGGGCTCGGCGGCGCTCGTCCTCGACATCGGGCACGCGTCGACCGATGCCGCTCTCGTCCGTGACGGCGCGGTCGTGTTCACCAGGTCGTTTCCGTTGGGCGCCGCCACCTTCGCGGCAGACGCCAGTCAAGCCACGACTCGGCTTCTCACCGAGGTACGCCGCAGCGTGGACGCGATTCAGCGCGACCCCTCGCTCGCCGGCTCACCGGTCGGCGTGCCGTTCGACGCCGTGTGGGTGACAGGAGGCGGAGCCGCGACGCCGCTAGACGCCGCGGAGGGAGGCCCGAGTTCGGTGGCCGAGCTGCTCGAAGGCAGTATCGGCGTACCGGTGCGCGTGGGCGCGCAGCCCGGGGCCGTCGAGGACGGAGCCGGGCTCGCCGATATGGACCGCGGATGGGAGCGTTACGCCTTGGCGATCGGGCTGGGCATCGCGGCGCTCGCAGGCGAGATGGCCGTCAACCTCATGCCGAGGGGCGAGCGGCTACGACACGAGCAGAGCGCCCAGACGCGCGTGATGTTGGCCTATGGCGTCGCGGCCGCGTTGCTCATCGCGGCGTTCACCTTCCTGAGCAGCCAGATCAGCGCGCATGGCTCCCGTGAGCTGCGGGACCTGGACCGGCAGATTGGCGCGCTCGGCCCCTCCCGGAAGCGCACCAGCGAAAAACTCAGCGACATGCGCGCCATGACGCAGATGCTCGAGACGAAGCACAGCGTCATCGATGTCCTCCGCGAACTCACCGAACTGCTGCCCAACCGGCAGGACATCGCCGTCACCACCCTCAACATCGAGTCCGGTGGCAAGGTGACCGTAAGCTTCGAGGCCCGGTCGGCCGATGCGATGAGCGACGCCGTGCGCAAGATGGGCGGCTCCCGCTGGTTCGAGAACGTGCGCCCCGGACAGGTGACGACGGCCGAGAAGGACGGACAGTCCATCCAGCAGTTCGCGGTGACGCTCGACCTCAGTGGCGACGCGGACCTGTTGGCGGCCCGCCGCGATGCCGCTCCCGACGCCGACGTCGACGGGCCATCCGGTGAAGAGGGCCCAGACGGCGAAGGCGACGACGTCGCCGCCGCAGACGGACGCAACGGCGGCCGACGCGGCCCCGGCGGGGGCCAGCGGGGGCGAGGAGGCCGCGGCGAGGGCGCGCGCGGCGATCGTGATGGCCGGCCCGACGGGGGCGCGAGGAACGACGCGTCACGCCGATCCGGGGGGAACGGCGGCCGCCAGGAGTCCCGCACCGCCGATGGCGGTACCAAGGTAATTGAGGGTGGTCGTGTCACCATCTATTCCGCCAGCGGCTCGGTCGTGAAGGAATACGACGCCAGCCTCGAGGACGGCGCCGACGGCAAGGGCGATGAAGAGGCCCAGGGGGAGGCCGACGATGAGGACAGCAAGAGCGGCGTCTACGTCGCCGAGACGAGCGACGGCGACGGAGGCAAGGATGGCGACGCTGCCGCGGATGATGAGACCAAGAGCAACGGCGATGGCGCGCGCGCGGTAAGGGTAAGACGCGCGACTTCGGAGGACGATGATGCGAAGGACTGAACCCTCGAACCCCTCCGCCCGGAGGCCGACATGAGGCTGTTCGGCCAGTTCAAGGACCGCGGCCCGCGCGTCGCGCTGATCGGGATGGCGGCGGGCGTCGCATTGTATGCGGCGTTCCAGCTCTTCGGCGCATTCGGAGGGCGCACGGCGCTCATCCAGAGGCGGCAGGATCTCGAGGACGCGCGGCTCGTCGCGACAATGGCGCCAGTCATTGAGGACGCCCACGTGTCGTTCCAGGACGATGCTGGCATGGCCGGATCGACGCTCCCCGAGGCGCTGGTGGAGCGCCTGAAGGCGGCGTACGCGCTCCACGGAGAGGACGGCAAGACTCGATTGCCTTCGTCATCCACGGCGCTTGCCGGCGCGTTGAGCATCGACCTCGCCTCTGCCGAGTTTATCACCGAGGCGCGCGGCCTCCCGGACTGGGACGCGGTCGCCGCGCGCAAGCGCGGCCTCTTCGACGAGAACCGCGCGACACTGCAGGCCCTCGTCTATTCCGAAATATCCAAGATCGCAGCCGAGAGCGGCATCGGCAAGCTCGACAACGTGAAGGTCGAGGCCCCGAGAACTGTCCGCGGCCGCCGCTCCGCAGCTCGCAAGAATGGCCCGACGGCCAAGGCCGATCCCAACTCCTCCCGCGAACTCAGGGAGCACGTGGACGCGGCCGGCGCCGCGCTTGCCGCAGCCGACGATGGGGCCCTGCGCGACGCGCTGAGCGGCGCCGTATCCCTGGCTCAGGCCGACCCGTCGATCCGCCGATCTGCGCGCGCCTCGATCGTCGGGTTGCTCGAGGGCGAGGAGCTGTCCGACACCCAGTCTGCGTGCATCCGCCTTGCAGCACTCGCGAGCCAGCCGGACGCAACCCGCGCGCTTGGGCACATCCTGAATGCGCACCTGGACGACGCTCTCGCCGTCCTACCGGCGCCACCTTCCGACGCCCCGGAAGACGACGCGGATGCGGACGAGGCAGACGACGACGGCGACGGTGAGGGCGACCAGGACACCGCCTCTGAGGAAGACGGCGACGGCCACGGCGACGAAGACACCCCCTCTGAGGCGGGCGAGCGATCAGAGGCGCCGGCCGACACGACGGCGCCAGAGCCCGAGCTCGCGGCGTCGGAAGACGCCAACGCGGAACCGGAGGCAGCGCCTGATGCGGAGTCGGCCACCGATGCGCCGGAGGGAGATGACGGCGCCAAGGTCGACGGCGATGGCGATGAGCGAACCGACAGCGAGGACGCCTCGGAGACCGCTGAGGCGACGCCGCCCAGTGACGACCCGGTGGCGTTCCACGCCCAGCCCTTTCCGCCGCTTCCCGCGCTCGCAGCGTCCGTTCAGCGGCGGCTGTTGACGGCGCTCAAGGAAGCCGGGCCAACGTGGCTGACTGACGAGCAGGTCGCCGCGATCCTGGATCCGCCCGAGCCGGCAGAACCCGACGCGGAGCCGTCGGAAGAAGCGGGCGAGAACAGCGAGGACGCCGAATCCCTGGACAGCGAAGCGGCGATTACCGAAGGCGACGAGAACGCGGACGACGATCGGGATGCCTCGCCAGCCGAGAGCGAAGTCGACGCGGCGGATCACGCGGACGAGACGGAGCGCGCCGATGGCGAGTCACTCGCGGACGATGCCGACGGACAGACGGCCGCCGATGATGGAGATGCTGACAAGGCCGACGGCGCGACCGAGGCCGACGACGTGGACGACCCCGCGGACGCGGGCGAGCCACTCGTCCTCCATCCCGACGCGGCGTTGGTGCGAGCCTACCAGGTGGACCTGGTCGACGCGCTGTGGCAAGTGACCGACCTGCTCAATCGCACGGGCATTGCGAAGGGCGGCAAGTACACGGCCACCCTCCAGTTCAAAGGCCCACTGGACCAAGTCGTGAACTTCGTCCACAAGCTCGAGACGCAGAAGCCGTGGATGCGCGTGACCGCGATGCGCATCGCCATCGACAACGCCGATCAGCCCATGCTGGCCCTCACGCTCTCGTTGGAGGCCACGATACTATGATGGACTCGCACGTGGCGATCGCCCCCCGGGGGCGAGCCCGAGCAGCGTGGGCCCTGCCCTGTGCAGTGGCGCTGATGGCGGCTTTCGCGGCCGGAGCCGCGCGGACCCAGGACAACGGCGCCGAACCCTACAAAGTCGTCACCGAGAAGAACATCTTCCGCAAGCTGGGCTGGTCGCCGCCGAATGAAACACCGCAATACACGGTGGTGCTAATCGCGACGGCGTCGCCACCCGAACCCGAGGCGAGACCCGAGGCCGACGCCGAAGCCGACTTCTGGGCAGGCATCCTGGGCGCCCCGCCAGAGCCCGACGAACCGGCCGAGGCAGTCGAACCGCGGAAGAGCAGGGCCCTTATCAGCCGGAACGGCTCCAACGAGACTTTCTATGTCGAACCCGGCCAGAAGGTCCAGGACCTCACCGTGGTGAGCATCGAGCCGGGCAAGGTGAAGCTCTCGGGCGAGGACGGCTCCGAGATGGAACTCGCAATGGGCGAAGGGGGATTCGGCGGAGGCGGAGGCGGCCCGCGTGGCGGCGGACGCCGGGGCCGGCAGGGCCCACGTGGCCCGGGCGGGCCCGGCGGACCCGACCAGGGCCGCTTTGGCGGCCAGATGCCCGGGCAGGCCCGCGAGATGATGGAGCGCTTCCGCAACGCCAGTCCCGAGGAGCGTCAACAGATGCGGGCCGAGTTCCGAGGCGGCCGTGGAGGCCGTGGCCGCGGTCGGTGACCGCCAAATGCCGCCGCCGGATAAACCTAACGACGTCCTCGGCAATCAAATACTGTTAGCGCGATGACCCCGAACAACCGGTCGGAAGAACATGAGAACTCCCGTCAGTCACGCGACCAAGGGGTCGGTTCTGGAGGGCGCCCGCGATGCTCCCGACGAGTCGCAGGTGACCCCGGCGGAGCGCGCACGCTAGTGGCCAACACCCAACACACGCCGTGGAATATCGCGATGATTGCGTCAACCGCCGCGCCCGAATTGCCCGAGCCGTACAGAACCTTGGCCCCCGTGCGGCGGATGGCGGGCGCTGCCGTGCTCGTGGCGATCCTCGCATGGGGCGTGGGGCCACTGTCGCCAGCCTTCGCGCAGGACGACGCGACGATGACCGTCGAGGAGCGCGACGAGGACAACAAGGCCACGCGCATCACGCTGGACTTCGTCAACGCCGAGGTGCAGCAACTCCTCACGTTCCTCCAGACGGAAACGAGCCTGACGATCATCGCGACCGAAGAGGATGTGCAGGGAAAGAAGCTCTCCCTGCTCAACCTCAAGGACGTCACGGTCGAGGAGGCCATCGAGAAGGTCAAGTCCGGCCTGATGCAGTTCGGGCTGACCACGATACGCACCGACTCCACGATGATAATCACCACCGTCGAGAAGGCGGTGAAGATGAAGGTGCCCGTGTCCTCGGGCGCCGATCCCGAGTCGATCCCAGACTCCGACCAGGTGATAACCCACGTCATTCCGCTGAACTACCTGGATGCCGACAGACTCTCCGGCCAGATCAAGCCCATGACGTCCGACGCTGCGGTCGTGTTCGGAGACCAGGTGAGCAACGCTCTGGTCATCACGGACGTGGCGTCAAACATACGCCGCGTGGCGACGCTGCTCGTCGGCATGGATGCCGCCCAGGCGACCCCGCTCGAGATCGCGGTCATCCAGATCAACAACACGGAGGTGAACGGCATCGAGGACGCGCTCGAGGATCTGTATGGCACGGCACGGGACAGGCAGCGGCGCATCCGCGACCAGGGGCGACCTGGCGCGTCGCAGATGCACGACCAGGTGTTCATCACCAGCAACGACGACACGAATCAGCTCATCGTCCAGGCGTCGGCGGCCAACATCAAGAGTATCCAGGACCTCGTCACGACGCTCGACACCGCCCCGTCGATGCAGATGGAATTCAGAGTGTTCCGACTGAAATACGCGACTGCCGAGGACGTGGTCGAGGACCTCGAGGACATCCTCGAGGGCAACGACAGCAGTCGGAACAACCGTAACCGGCCGTGGTGGGAACGCGACCGGCGCAATCAGGGCGGCGACACGATTCAGGGCGTCGTAGGCGAGGTGCGCACTGCCGCCGATGACCGCCTTAACGGGATAATCGTCGGCACCGACCCGCGCAACTATCCTATCCTCGAGACCTTGATCGCCGCGATAGACCAGGAAGACCAGCCCGGCGAAGAGATAAAGATATACTTCCTGGAGAACGCGGACGCGACGACCCTCGTGGCGAATATCACGGAACTGGTAGAGGGTCAGGAAGAGGAGGACAACACTCCCTGGTGGTGGAACGACCGTCGTGGCGACGACGCGCCGGCCGAGGGTGTTTACGGGCTGCGCGGCGTCGTGAACCTGACGGCGGATACGCGGCTTAACGCCATCGTCGCCGCGACATCGTCGTCGAACCTGGCCGTACTCGACGACCTGGTCGTGCGGTTGGACGTAAGCATGCCCGACCAGGAGTGGGGCACGCGCATTTACGAACTCGACTTCGGCGATGCCGAGAATGTCGCCAACATCCTCAACAGCGTATACCAAGGCAGCGGCGGCCAGCAGAGGAACTTCTTCTCCTTCCTGCCGCGCAGCCAGCGAAACCAGGCGCAGGGGTCGCTGGCGGGCAATGTCGTCGCCGAGGCGTATCCCACGATCAACGCCGTCATCGTCTCTACGTCCACTGCGCGCAACTTCGCCCTGATCGAGAAGTTCATCAAGGATCTCGATGTCCCCACACCGACGGAGCAGCGCGAGGTCATCCGCGTCTTCAACCTCGAGTATTCGACCGCATCGGAGCTCGAAGGCCTCCTCAACAACCTCTGGGAGGGAGAGGGGCAGCAGGGGTTCAGCTTCGGCCGCGCGATTTCCCGGGGATTCCGCCCTGAGCAGAACGACATCAACAGCCTCACCGGGAAGGTCCGCGTCTTCTCCGACGATCAGACGAATTCCCTCGTCGTCACCACCAGCGCGCGCTACCTGCCAGATATCACAGACCTCATACGGCAGCTCGACATCGTCCGCGGGCAGGTGTGGATCGACATCACGATCCTCGAGCTGACACTCGACGACACGACGAAGCTCGGGCTTGAGATGGAGCTGACGGAGCGCCGGCTGTTTGGCGCGGACGCGTTCGGAAAGGACAGAGCTCCCGGCACGAACCCACTCACTGGCGCGTTCGCCGCCGATGTTGGGCTCGACCAGGAAATCAGCGGATTCTCCATGAGCCTGGCGACGCAGGAGTACATGGCGTTCCTCCACACGCTCATGCGCCGCAACCAGGTGCGAACGCTCTCTCGCGTGCCGCTATACGTGCGGGACAACGAAGAGGCCAACTTCAACAGCGGGCGTGACATCCCGTACCTCCAGAGCGCCAGCACGTCCGAATTCACCGACCGCGAGATATTCAACTTCGACTTCCTGCAGGACGTAGGGATCAACATCACGATCACGCCGCACATCGCCCGACGAAGCGCCGTCGAGGGTGGCAAGCGCACGATCGGCCTGGACATCACGCAGGTCACGGCAAGCAACTTCCTGGAGTTCACGAGCTTCAACGCCCCGTTGACGGAAGACAGCAGCATCTCAACCTACATCGACGCGCAGGACGGGCAGCAGATCGTCATCGGCGGCCTGAAGAAGCAGAAGCGCCAGG
>NYZG01000213.1 GCA_002687025.1 Candidatus Poribacteria bacterium | reverse complement strand
TCTCTATGCCGGGGGCGCCGGTGTTGTATCCGCGCTGAGTATTCCGACCGCCGGGCCGACGGCCGCGCAGACGCCAGAAGTGTCATGGACTGCCGAAGTCGAAGGCTCCGTCGCACGCCTCGTCGCGGCGAGCAACATGCTGTTCGTGGCCACGCTTGAGGGCTCGCTGTACGCCTTCGGCGAACGGCCGGGGGTCGCTAAAGTCTACGGGTC
Source organism: Candidatus Poribacteria bacterium (assembly GCA_002687025.1). Classification (GTDB taxonomy): domain Bacteria; phylum Poribacteria; class WGA-4E. The sequence goes on along the minus strand of NYZG01000213.1, from coordinate 10,184 downwards.
ACCCAACGCGCCCGAGCCGCAGGTCGCGACCGGTGACCGCGCGCTCGCCGACTCCCTCCTCGCTGCCGCGGGCGTGCGAGACGGCTACGCGATGTACTACGGCGCGCGCGACGCCGCTCTGCCCGAGGCGCTCGTACGCGGCTCCGACCTCCGCGTGTCGGTCGTCGAGCCAAACGCGGCCAAGGCGAGTAGTTTCCGGCGAGCCTGGGACGACTCCGGCATCTACGGGTTGCGCCTGTCCGTCCAGTTGGCGGAACCCACGACGACGCCGACGCCGTCTTACATGTCCTCGCTCACCGTGGTGGACGAGGCCGCGGCGTCGTACGCCACCGACGAACGATTCCTGGCGGCCGTCTTCGAGAGCCTGAGACCCTATGGCGGCGTCGCCCTGTTCCGCTCGGCGCAACGGAACTCGCCCGGTCTCGCGCAGCGCATCGCCTCGCTCGATTTGCCGAATGCCGAGGTGCGGGCGGAAGGCGCGGACCTCCTCCTCGTGCGCGAGGGCGCGCTCCCCGGCTCCGACGACTGGACACACCAGTACGGCGACATCGCCCAGACGATTAAATCCGACGATACCCGCGTGAAGCTGCCGTTGGGCGTGCTCTGGTTCGGCGGCAGCTCCAACGACGATGTCCTGCCCCGACACGGCCACGGCCCGCCCGAGCAGGTCATCGGTGGCCGCGTGTTCATCGAGGGCATGGGCGTCATGAACGCCCGGGACGTCTACACCGGACGCGTCATCTGGAAGCGGGATCTGCCGGGGCTTGGCGAAGGCGTTTACTGGGACGACACTTACATAGCCGACCCCCTCACGCTCAAGTACGGGCAACTGCACATCCCGGGGGCCAACGCCCGCGGCGCGAACTACGTGGCGACCGAAGACAAGGTCTATATCGCCTTCGGCCGCGAATGCCTCGTCCTCGACGCGGCGACCGGGAACGATGTCGCCAGGTTCGTCCTCCCGCTGCGCGAGGGAGCTACCGAGCCGCCCGAGTGGGGATACATCGGCGTGCACGAAGACCTCCTCATCGCCGGTTCCGACTTCGTGCAGTACCGCGACATGACGGGCCCAGACCCGGATGACGAGGAGGCGAAACGGAAGTACTGGTACGACTACGACACGACCTCCAGTCGTGGACTCGTCGTCATGGACCGCCAGAGCGGCGACGTGCTCTGGGAGCACGAGTCCCAACTCGGCCTGCGCCACAGCGGGATCGTCGTCGGCGGAGGCAAGCTTTTCTGCGTCGACCAGCTGCCCCCGCGCGTGCGAAAACTCCTGAAGGCGAAGGGCATCGAGCCAACCGGCAGGTCCGCCATTCTCGCCTTCGACGTGCGCACCGGCGAGCCGAAGTGGGACGTCGGCAGAGGCATATTCGGCACGTGGCTCAGCTATGCCGAGGAGCACGACATCCTGCTGCAGGCGGGCAGGCCGTCGCGCGACATGCTGCGTGACGAACCCAACAACCGCATGTCCGCGTATCGCGGCGCCAGCGGCGACATCCTCTGGGACGAGGAGATCGCTTACGGCGAGCCGTGCATCATCCACGGCGACACCATCATCGCGGGCACGGGCGCGCACAGTCTGCTGACGGGCGCGCAGAAGATGCGCGTCGATCCCCTGACGGGCAAGGAGACGCCGTGGACCTACCACAGGAACTACGGCTGCAACTACGCCATCGCCAGTGAGAACCTGCTCACCTTCCGCTCCGGCGCGGCGGGCTTCTTCGATCTCGACTTCGACGGCGGAGACGGTGGCACCGGCAACTTCGGCGGCTTCAAGACCGGCTGCACGTCGAATCTCGTCGTAGCCAACGGCGTCCTGAACGCCCCGGAATACACGCGCACGTGCCGCTGCTCTTACCAGAACCAGACGTCGCTCGCGCTGGTCCACGTCCCCGAGGTGGAGGTCTGGACCGACTACGGAAACCCCGGGATCACCGGACCGATCCAACGCGTGGGACTGAACCTGGGAGCCCCTGGAGATCGCAGGGCAGACGATGGCACGTTGTGGCTGGAGTATCCAAAGGCGGCCGGGCCGTCGCCGGAGATCACCGTGACCGTCGGGCCGTTCACCACGCAGCACTTCTCCTATCACTCCTCGCGCATCGAGGGCGGCGAAGGTCTGCCGTGGGTTGCCGCCTCGGGTCTCGACGGCGTGTCCACGATCACCGTCGATCTCGGCGCGAGCGTAGTCGGTGGCGAAGAGGTCGGCGCTGCGGAGGAGCGCTTCTACGAGGTGCGGCTCCACTTCGCCGAGCCCGCGGACATCGGCCCGGGCGAGCGGAAGTTCGACGTCTACCTCCAGAACAACCTGGTCCGCCAAGACCTCGATATCGTGGCCGAGGCCGGTGGCCCCAATCGCGCTCTCGTAATGCAGTTCGGGGCAGTCGCGGTTACACGCGAGCTGGAGCTGAGGCTCGTGCCCAGCGCGGGCATCGTCGACCACCTGCCCGTGATCTCGGGCATCGAGGCGATCATCGAGTCAGGACCCGTGGCTATGGCCAAATAGCGAGACCGACTCCTCCCCGCAGGAGACCTCATTGGACAGGCTACAGCAGAGCCCGGGTGAGCGACCCGAGCAGGACGACCGGATACGCGTGCTCAACCCACGCGCGCGCGTCCCGTTGTCGTTCATCATCGACGACTCCACGTGCCTCGTGAACCTGAACCGATTCGCGGTTCCCCAGTTCAACACGGCACACGGGGCGACGCACTCCGCGCAAGCGTGGCGCGATTGGCCGCACGAAGTCCCCGACGACTTCGTGCGAAAGTTCGGCGAGTGGAGCGGCGAAAATGGCGTCAAGGGGAAGTACAGCATCGTCCCGTATCCGGCTTGCGTGGGACGCGTGGACCGCGTGCTGCCCGGTTGGACGGAGAAGCAACTGCACGACAGTCTCGAAATCGTGCGCACGCTCATGGTCCCCAACTGGGACATCCACCCGGAGATGGTCACCCACACGTGGGTCATCGACACGAAGACCGGCCAACCCTATCCCGAGCAGAGCCTTCGATACCAGGAGAACTGGGAGTGGACGGACGGGAAGTCCGTCGACGAGCTGGCCGAGTACATGGCCTACGGCCTGACGATCCTGAAGAACGTCGGCCTGCACTGTGACGGCCTGACGACGCCCGGAGGCTTCGGCACGCGCGTCCTGCCCGAGTTGGCGCAGGCGACGCTCCAGTCCGTGCGAGACGTCCACGGCGCCGAGATTCCCCACTACTTCCGCCACGCCCGCAGCAGCGGCGACGAGAGTGTGGCGCCACGAGTGGAATACGCCGAAGGGCTCGAAACGGACGATCCCCGGTGCGTCGTCTCGATCATCGGTTGCACGTCCGACTGGACGGGCGGGTGGGACTGCTCCAGCCGAGGACACGTGAACCGGTTCATCACCCCGGATCTGGCCTCCGGTCGGATGGTGGACGTCATCGAGCGCGGCGAGCCCGCCGTGATGGTCTGCCACTGGACCGGCATCTACTTCAACGGCGAGGAAGTCGGATTCAACGTGTTCAGGGAAGCCGTCCGGCGCGTTCACGCCCGGTACGACAGCCTCATCTGGATGAAGAACGACGACATCGCGCGCTACTGGGCGGCGAGGGAACTCACCGCGACATCGTCGACCGACGGCGTGCGCGCGTTCCGCGCGCCGTACGCGTGTCCCGATTTCACCGTCCAGATCGACGCGACATCCGACGTCCCGCCGACACTCACGCATGCTAACGCCCAGACGACGCTAGAGCTCGTGGCCGACCGACTCGCGCTCAGGGCGGGGACGTACGTGCGAGAGGGCGGCCGCGTCATCGCCTGCTTCGATCTGCCCAAGGGATCGTCGTCGTTGGTGGCATAGCCCTCCCGTGAGAACCTGACCATGTCTCGACCGGCAGAGGACGCGCGCGGGCGCACGGCTCCACCCAGCCCTCCGGGGCGGACGGCGAAGGACGGACCGCATCTCAATCTTCCCCTGCGAGGGGAAGACGTTCGGCCGCTTCCGACGCACACGGGTCGTGGCTCGGCGGCGGGGCCGGCCGATGAGCGGGAACTGATCCTGCTCGGCGGCGGCGGACTCGCGCGCGAGCTCATCGGCTACGCGACCGCATCGTTAGCCGCGGAGGACGGTCTTGCCGACGCGAAGCCCTTCCGCGTCGTAGGCGTTCTGGACGACGGGATGGACCAGGGCGATGACGTCGACGGCGTCCCCGTGCTGGGCAAGATGGCCGACGCCGGACGCGTCGCCGCGGACAAACCCGACGCGCGGTTCGTCCTGGCCATCTCCGCGCCGCACACGTACATGCATCGGCCCGACATCAGCCGACGCGCCGGTCTCGAGCGAGAGCGCTACGCGACGTACCTGATGCCAGGGGCCCATATCGCTGCGTCCGCGCGGATAGGGCGCGGTGGCGTGCTGTACCCGGGCGTGGTCATCGGCGCGAACGCCGTCATCGAAGACCACGTGCAGGTGTGGCCGAACGTCGTTGTGAGTCACGACTGCCGTGTGAGAGAGTACGCCACGATCGCTGCCGCGGCGGTGCTCAACGGCGTCGTCGACGTCGGCAGAGGCGCGTACATCGGCGCGGGAGCTCTCGTCCGCGAGAAACTGAGCGTCGGAGAAAACGCCCTCGTCGGCATGGGCGCGGTCGTCCTGCGCGACGTGCCGGCCGGACATGTCGTGGTCGGCGCCCCGGCGAACTATCTGCGCGACGCCTGACCGAAAGGAATCCGTCATGCGCCTGGCCCTCGTAGGTATGGACAGCTTCTACTTCACACAGACGATCGCCGGGCTGTTGGGCGACCTGCCCGGCGCCGAGTGGGTCGCATGCTGCGACCTCGGCGTCCCCGATGAGTGCTTGGCCAACGCAGGCAAGCCGCCGCAGGAGATCGCCGACGAGCACGGCGTCCCGTTGTTCTCGGATATCGACGCCCTGCTGGAGTCCGCCCAACCCGATGCCGCGGTCATCGCGACGAACCCGCGCCGCGTTCCCGAGGTGGCCGCGGCGCTCGCCGCGAGCGGCCTCCACCTGTACATAGTGAAGCCCGCCGCCCTTAACGCCATGGGGACGGCCATCCTCCGCGAGGCGATCGTCGACAAGAGTCAGGTGATCGTCAGCGGCATGACGTACCGACGACACCCGAGCGTTATCGCCGCCCGCGAGGCGCTGGCCAACGGCGCCATCGGCGAACTCTCGTCGATACGCGCGATGCACCAACACGGCAGGCTATCCATATGGGGACCCGAGAGTTGGTACTTCACCGAACCAGAACTGCATCCGGCGCTCTACCTGGGGTGGTATGTCGCCGACCTGTTCCGGTGGTTCGTCGGTGAGCCGGCCGAAGGCACCGCGGCGTTGGGGAGCAGGCTGGCCGATCCGACATCACCCCACGAGGACACTGTACGCACGATATGCCGCTCCGCGTCCGGCGTCGTCGGTTCGCTGGACGTCTACTTCGGCGTCAGTTGGCCGTACGCCGATCTGGAGCTCGAACTCCTCGGCACGAGCGGCGCGATACGTTTCAACGCGCGCGAAGGCGGGCAGATCATCACGTCGGATGGCGTCGAGTCGCTAGAGCCCGCGAGCGTGAGCATGATGCAGGTGGAACTGGAGGCGTGGATCGCCGCCGCCGCGGGCGACATCGACGACTGGCACCGCCCGGCGGAATGGCTGGACGCCCTCGACCACGGCATCGCAATGACCGAAGCCCTGAAGGCTTCCCTGACAACTTGAGGCAACGACCATGGCTGAGAAGTACCGAGTCGCGCTCATCGGAGTGGGCGGCATGGGCATCGCGTATTACCATGCGAACTGCTTCGTCGCGGACGAACGCGCGGAACTCGTCGCCTGCTGCGACATCAACCGGGAGGCGGTGGACAAGTTCGGCGATCAGTTCGACATCGCCGACCGACACGAGGACGCCGACACGATGCTCGCGAGTGTGTCGGCGGATGTCGTCGTCATCGGCGCCAACGAGACTGCCCACGCGCCCCTAACCATCCTCGCCGCCCGTCACGCGCCCAAGGCGATCCTCTGCGAGAAGCCGATGGCGATGAACCTGGGCGAGGCCGACGCGATGATCGCCGCTTGCGAGGAGACAGGGACACAGCTGTTCATCGGGCATCAGCGCCGCTACAACACGCAATACGCGATCGCTAAGGAACGTCTCGACGCCGGCGCCGTCGGCGACCTGACGCAGATCATCGCACGGGGGCACCCGGGCAGCTCGCTGATGGTGGATGGAACCCACACCGTCGATCTCATCCGCTTCTACGCCGACGACGACCCCATCGAGTGGGTCATGGCTCAGGTCGAGTCCACAACCGGCCGGGTCGGGTGGGGGCACGTCCTGGAAGACGCCACGCTGTCCACTTTCAAGTTTCGGAGCGGCGTGCGGGCCCTTCTCACCACCGGCGGCCACACGGCCTCGGCCGAGGAATCGCTTGGCGACGCGGAGGGCACGAACTACCACCGCATCACGCTGCTGGGCTCGCAGGGCTACATCGAGATATACGGCGACGGCGTGCTCGAAGGCCAGCCGTTTGTCCGCATCGTGAGCAGTCACGCGGGCGTGGAAGAGCTCCCCGGCGGCGGATGGCACAACGGGCTCAGCCCGCAGTCGGCCCTGTTGGACACGCTGGAGGATGGCAGCCCCCATCTCCTGCGCGCCGAGAGCGCCCGCGCGACGCTGGAAGTTCTCATGGCGGTTTACGAGTCCGCGAAGCTAGGACAGGTGATCCCCCTGCCGCTCGACAACCCGGAGAACCCGCTCGAGGAGATGCTTGCGGACGCGTAGCTACGCGGCCAGCCCACACACTTCGTCGACCAGTTCCGTGATCGCCTCCACGCGCTCGATCTCGCCCACCTGCGAGATCTCGTCGGAGATGCCGAGGATGAGCCGAGGCGCGAACATGTCGATAACCCGCCGCGTGAAGTCGAGCAGATCCTGCAACGGGTAACTCGGCAGGAAGAACAGCGCCGGGATCAGGTCGAGCACGACCATGTCCCCCGTGGCCTCCTGAATCTCCTCCAGCGTCATGTCGCATTGCGGGAACGGCGTCAGCGACTCGACGGCGTCCAGTCGCGTGTCCTTGAGGTACGGCAGCATGGTCTTCGAGTTGCCGTCCCAATGGCTGTGCACGTAGCGCCCGGCGGCGTGCAGCCGGTCGGCGATGCGTTGCCAGCGTGGCATCAGGTAGCGCTCGAGGATGGGCGGCGGCGTGAACTCGTTCGTGGCGTGGTCACCGAGGTTGTACACGCGGCACGGCAACTGCAGCGCCGCGTCGATGAGCCGGTCGTCCCGTCGGTCGCAGGCTTCGAGGTACTCCTCGACCTCGGCGCGATGGTCATAGAGCAGGTAGTAGGCGTTCTCGAGGCCGCACCAGTTCTTGATGAGCTCGGTAAAGCCGGAGCTGGACAGGAACATGGTCGGCTCGCCGCGGTGACCCATCGTTGCCGCGGCGCGTTCGAAGGTCTCGACGTTCGCCGAGAAATGCTGGCGCTCCACCAGGTCGATCACGACGCGCAGGTCCGCGACCGTCGTCACGGGGTACTCGGTGATGCGGTGGTTCACGCGCTGACCTTCGTGCCACAGGTCGCGGTGCACCGTGCGTATCTCGCCGGACGGCGTCCTCACCGTCGAGACGGAGTGGTCGGGATGTTGCTCCTCGGTCGTGACGACGTCATCCCGCGATCGCTCGTGGACGATGCCCGCCGACGCCGCATACCGGATGGAGCAGCGCAACTCGTCGTAGATGTCGAAGTTGCTCATGCCTTTGAAGCGGTCGGGCATGGTGTTCCACCGCATGCGGTCGCCGATCCACGTTTCGAGGCGCGGTTGCCACAGCACCTTGTCGGTAGTGCCCTCGTAGATGGCGAGGTTGAGTTCCTGGCGCGTCATGGAAGGTGTCTCCTGCGCGATGCCCGGCGTGGTGAGTCATCGGTAACATAGAGGCCGATTCACGACGCGCCAAGGGCGATGGCACTTACTTCCGCACGATCATGCGCCGCATCTCCCGGTGGGCGCCGGCCCGCAGTTCGTAGATGTACGCGCCACTCGACACCTGCTCCCCAACGTCGTTCCGCCCGTCCCAGTACGCGGCCGTGCTTCTACGTCGATACGCGCCGGGCGCTAGGCTTCCCAGGTCGAGCCGGCGAACGAGCGCGCCCTGCATGTCGTAGACGCTGACGGTGACCTCGGCGGCCTCGGCCAGGTCGAAGGGAATCCATGTCTCAGGATTGAAGGGGTTTGGGTAGTTGGCGAGTAGCGCCGTCTCGGCGACCTGGCCCGGGACAATCGGAATGGTGAAGGCGAACCGCCAAAGCCTGTCGTCGTCCGCCGTAACGATGAGCACTGCGCGCACGTCGTGTGGCGTCGCGTTCTCCAATATGTCGAGGACGAAGCCGGTATTGTTGCGCGCTTCGCCCGCAGGCCATGTGTCGTGCGGTACGAAGCCCGATACCACGTCGACATCCGAGTCCGTAATGATGAGGTTCGCCCGCACGTTGTCCACCGGGCCACCGACGTTCTTGAGACGGACGCGGGGCAGCCCGCGCTCCCCGGGGTTGACTTGACCGTTGCCGTTGCCGCCGGGGATCGGATCCCACGTCCAGACGCTCCGCCGTTCGAAGTCCGGCTCCGGCACGGCCAAGGTAAGGGGCCACGAGATGTCCATCGGGTCCGAGTTGTCCGCGGTCACCCGCATCGCCATGGTGATCTCGTGCAGAGCCGCGTCTGCGGCAATCGAAATCCACCCGCTCAACTGCCGAGACTGATCTGTATACACTGTCGGGATGGCGGAACTATCCTGCACCACGGTCACGTCCGGGTCGGTCACCGTCAAGACGCTCTGGACGTTTCGGAGAGTCCGTCTACCCTCATTACGCAACCCCAACACCACCCTCACGGTGGCCCCGGGCGCTGCCGTGAAATCGCTTGGGGGGAAGGCCACGAGGCCAGAATCCCGCGACATCGGCATGGGGATCTCGAACTGCCAACTGCCCCCACCATCGGCGGTAACGATGATCACGGCCGTCAGCAGGCGCGGGATCGCGTGGCGCGATATCGTCAAGGCGAGGTCGGTGATTTCATGCTCGTCGCCTGGGCCCCACGTGTCTATCGACACCGCCGACGAGGGCCTCGTGACGTCCGGATCGTTGAGCTCCAACACTGCTCTGACGTTGGTCGCTGCCGCGTAGCCCATGTGGCGGAGACGCGCGCGTGGAGATATGCGCTCACCCGCATCTGCGATCCCATCGAGATTGCCGTCATCGTCGAGCCACGTGGTGACCAGCCCAAATTGCACCGGCGGCGCCTTGATAGGCATCTCGTAGCTGAAAGACCAAGACTCCCCCCCCCCCGCCTGTACAAGCATCGTCAGTGTCACCACGTGCGGAGTGGCCAGCGGCGCGATGTCGATCGACGGCCCGTAGTTGTTGCGGGCCTCTCCCGGTTGCCAGGCCTTGTGCACGACGGCGCCGCCGATGACGGTGACGTCCGGATCGTCCGTGGTGAGGGACACGCGGACATTCGGCGCTTCCGCAACGCCGATGTGTCGTAGCCTCAGGCGTGGCAGCACGCGCTCGCCGGCCTCCGCCTGCCCGTCTCGGTCGCCTCCCGGAGCCGGATCGAACACCCAGGAGCTGCGTTGGGCGAACTCCACCGCGCGGTACACGATCGGCAGCGCCACATGGAACTGCCACGGCCCCGCGTGAGCGGTCGTGACCGTCGCGATGAGCATCGCGTCATGTGGTAGCGCATCGGAATGCACTTCGAGCACGAATCCCGTGTTGTTTCTCCCAACGCCCGCCGGCCACCTTTCGTGGGTGACGCGGGCGGCCACTACCGTGATGTCCGGGTCATCCGTAGCCAGCGTCATCACCACGCCGAACGCGTCATCGGAGCCGGTGTTGCGCAGTCGCACGCGGGGGAATACGCGTTCACCGGGGCTCAGTTTGCCGTCGCGATTCCCTGTGGGCTGAGGGTCGAACACCCAGGACGCTTCGCGCGAGAACGCGGCGTCCGGCTGCGCGATGGCGAATGTCACCGGGAATTGCCAGGGCCCCCCGTCCGCCGCAGTGACGGTGACGGTGACCGCGATGGCGCGCGGCGTGGCATCCGATGCGATGTCCAGGACGAGACCTTCGTTGTTCCGGGCGTCGCCGATCGGCCAAGTCTGATGCCCTGCGGAGCCGTTCAC
>NYZG01000212.1 GCA_002687025.1 Candidatus Poribacteria bacterium | reverse complement strand
GCAGGTTGGCGTCAGGATCCACCACGCACAGCGACGGGCGCATGAGCGACAGCCCATGGCTGATCGTGCCCGCGGTGCCGCCGGCCCACCCCCGGTGTGCAGCCGCGTCCGTGACATAGATGCCATTCACGCTGAGCCTCGGGGCGTCCTCGTACAGGCAGTACACGGAATAGCCTCCGGGCTGCGCGACCGGCGCCCGGCCCACCGGCACGCCATCGTGACCGACTTCGACGCTGCAAGCGGCCGCGGCGGCGTCGGGCCGCGGGCCGAAGTACCGCACCACTCGGGGTTGTGCATACAGGTACCAGTCGGCACGCGGCGGCACGGCGACACGCGCGTTGGCGCTGCGGAAACGAGCCGCGATATCCCACGATACGCGGACATGGATGCGTGTGCCGAACGGCAACGTGGGCTCGCGAAGCACCTGGATCGGTGCCGCGCTGCCCAGCGCGACCGAGAATTGGTAACCCTCGTTGGCACGCACGTGGCGCGTTGTGACGGTCATTTCGTCGCCAAGGAGGAACCCGGCCAGTACGCCGACCCCGAACCGGCCGGAGCGCAGCACGCGCGTTGGTTCGCCGTCCCCCGCGCCGAATTCGCTCTGCCAGGCGTCGCTCTGTCTGAAGGACGCCCCTGCGGTGAGGAAGTAGTCGCGGATGACGTCGAGCGTCATTCCCGCTCCCCTGTCAACGATCGAGAATGCGGCGCCGTCGCCGGCACGGTCGTCCTCAAGTCGGATGACTACCTCGGGCTCGGCGGCGTCCTCCATGGCCAGACGCTCGGCTATCTCCGGGTACTGTTCGGCCAGCGCCCAGCGTTCCCTGACGGCGTCCGCCGCGTTCTGCATCAGTTCGCGCACGCCGTAGGACGGGTGATTGCCGTACAGCGGCCGAACGAGCAGCTTCAGCAGATCGGGACGGGCTACCCCCAAATCGAGCCGCTCCGGCACATACAGCGGCCGCGCGGTATTCGAGAAGCCCTCCACGTCGTCCAGACTTGACCGCACGCGCCGGATTCGCAGGCCGAGAAGGTCCAGCTCCTGAGCGCGAAGCCGCCCGTACGTCTCGCCCAGCACCGCCCACGAGGCGTCCAATTCCGCCTGGATGTCCGTTAGCCACTCGCGCAGCTGGAGGAAGACGTGGACATCCTCAGGCCCGGCGGAGACAGTGATGGACTCGGGATCCGCGGCCGCCCAGCTCACGCTATCGACGCTTTGATGGGCACGGTGCTCCAGCCGGCTCCTCGGCGACGGGAACGTGCGGTATTGGAATGCGACCTTGGGGGCGCGCGACGCCTCAATTTGCAGGTAGTCGCCAACGCGCAGCAGCACCATCAGATAAACCGCGTGGATGTCTCGGTAATCCGGCACGTCGAACCGGTCACGATGCGTCTGCGCGCAGTCGCGAAGGGGGAGCCCATGGCTCCGCGCGACGAGGCCGGCGATGTACCGGTCGTGCTCGTGGAACTCGTCGCTGACCTCGATCGAGTCCGGCCCTGTGAACGGCACGCCAAACACCGCGAACTCGTGCGCCATCCGCGGATGGTGCTGGCGGATGAACTCGCCTAGCAGCTTGTAGTCTCTCTCTGTCAGGTTGGCGTAATCGTCGAATGGATCGCGCACCGCGGCGATAGGGCGTTCGTCCTCCGTCTCGCCGAGGATGTCCCGGAGCTGCCGGTCGTCCCAGCGTCGCGCCTGGAAGAGGAACTCGTCCCACAGCTCGTCCCACGGCTTGTCGTCGAACCCGTCCACGCATCGGGACGTCGCATCGCCGTGGATGAGGTGCTTCAGTCCGTCCTTGCTCAGGTGCATGGCGCTGTCGTGCAGGAACACCGCGAGCGTCAGTATGGCTGCGTCGGCGGGCGTGAACAGCTCCTGCGCCTCGGGCGTCATCAGCTCGACGCACGTGTGCAGCACGCTCTCTAGATGGTCGGTGCCGTGGTCGGTGTAGTCGGGGAAGAAGGGGCGCGTGCTGGTGTTCAGCCAGTCGCTGAATCGCGTCCGCGTCGTGTCGAGGGCGCCGCGGAGCCGGGAGTCCTTGGCGAGGCGGTCTTCGATTAGCTTCGGATACGTGATCGCCATTCGTCGTGCCCATGCGTCGAGACCGCGTCGACGGACGCTAGCGTGTCGCTACTGTGCAGTATGGAGCAGCGCGCGCTCGTCGGCAACAGTGGCGGCGGGCGCCGCGCCGCTTCACGCGGCGGGGTCGAGCACTTCGAGGCCTTCGGCCTCCACGGCGGCGTTCAGTTCCCGGTCGGCGGAGACGAACGTGAGCGCATCAAGGCCGCCGCCGCGTCTGCGTTCCGACAGCATCAGGGCGACCGCCAGCTGGACGGCATCGTAACCCCGCAGACCGTGGACGGATGCGACATCCGCAGCCCGCTCGAACATAGCGCGCGACACGTCGATGACGCGGCAAAGGCGTGGCAGCTCGCCTCGGAACGCTGCAATCATCTCGCTGGCCGTCTGCGCGTCTACGCCCGTCCGCATGCCTCGTCTGCGCAACGCGGCGACCACCTCGACGAGGGTGATTGACGCGACGTGAACCCGCCCGTGGCCGTCGTCATACAGCAAATCCTTGACTACGCGCGACCCCTCTTCGGCGATGTAGTTCTTGGCGAGTGCACTGCTGTCAAGGAAGTACCTACGCAACCGGCCCCCTCTCGCGGATGATCGTCTGCGCGATCGTCTCGCCCTCCAGCGTCATTGAGGGACGTTCGCGCATTCGCCGTCTCTCGGCGGCGGACAGGGCCGGTGGCTCGCCCGCGAGCAGGCCGTCGTCGACGAGGCTTTGGGCGAAGCGCTGCTCCGCGTCGCGCTCTCCTGTCGCCTCCAGCCGCCGCAGCGCGTCCCGCGCCGCCTCCAGGCAGTCGTCGTTCAGGTCGTCGATCATGGCGTGCAGTTGCTCGCGCGTCGTAGTGGCCATGCGCGCCTCCTCTCACGGCGTGTCCGCGTCCAGAGGGATGTTACGACAACGCGACGAGGCCGGGAAGCGGCGCCACCTACAGGCTGAGCGAGTCGAACGACCAGTCGTCGAGGGGCGTCATGCTGTCGTAGTCGATGGGGACGCCGAGGGCATAGCCGGGCGTCTGGAGCGAGCGCAGGTCGATCTTGCCGTCCTGGACGTTGAGCTGTGGCACGCCGTCGCGCACGGTGTACAGCGACGGATGCGCGTGCAGCACCGCGTCCCGTTCCGCGTCGGACAGGTGGGTGATGCCGCGCAGGTAGTGGTGGCCGTTGCGCTCGGCATTGCCGATCCCGAGCGTCGCCAACGTCGCGAGGTCCTGGTGCAGTGGGACGATCGCCGCGTTCGCGAGATCCTCGCCGGTGAGGAAGTAGGGGCGGCCGTCGGACGAGTGCTGCGTGTGCAACCGCGCGAGGCCCTGGTTCAGCAGCGACTTGTAGATGCCCTTGCAGTTCTTCGCGCTGATGCCTCGGTAGCCCACGGCAATTGCCCGTTGGAAGGCGCCCAGTTCTGAATCCGATTCGTCGACGATGACCGGCTTCACGTGCGACAGAGCCGTCATCTCCTGTGTGATGCCCGGGTCGAGGGCGACATCGCGGGCCAGCGGCTGCTCGATGTATCGGATGCTGCTGAAGAATCGGACGAATTCCGGCCCCGACCACAGCTCCTCGATAAGCGCCATGAAGCTCTCCATGCGGCGGTACTGCTCGTTGCCGTCCAGGGAGATGTGGTAGGGATCCTCGATGGACGAATCCAGCAGTCGGGCTATCGTCCGCAGGCGAGGCACGTCGATGTCGATGTCGCCGCACACTTTTATCTTGAAGTAGCGCAGACGCTGACGAGCGATGTACTCCTCGAGCGACTGTGGCAACTCGTCGTTGAGGCGCTCGCCGTCGGAAATGTCGCTCTCGAGGATCGGGTCGGACAGTCCCACCGTGTGACGGACCCACATCGACTCCAGAGGCGCGTCGCCGACGATGTCCCTGGGATCGGTGTCGCCCAGCTCCGCGTGGATCGCTCCCATGCGCACGCCCAGCAGGTTCTCGCGCACGAGCTCGTGATATGACCGCCCCAACGCGTTCCCCACGGCGTCTACGACGGCGCGTTCGAAGAAGCTGGACCCGAAGCCTGCCGTGAGGTGGTTCACGTCCTGGCTGTCGGCGCAGTCCATCACCGCGTCGAGCCCCTCGCGGAATAGCTCGAACGGCGTGCGCGGCTCGTCGTTCATGCCAACGTATGCGTCGCGCGCGTCCGACACGGCGGTGAGCATGTCGTCGATGTTGTCTTCGTAGTCCTTGGCCGGGTCCTTGTCGAACCACTTCGGAGGCAAGCAGTCGGCGGCCACGCCCTCGGCGCGCGTCCCGTCGTCCATCTCGATGTCGATGCGGACGTGCAGTATCGGATACCCGACAAGCTGAGCGACGCCGTAGCGGAAGGGCATCCGCAGGCGCACGTTGCGCATGTAGTACCGGACATCGTTGACGCGCAAACGAACTGCCTCGGAGGGCATCCAATCCTCCCGTAAGAACTACACTCGATTACGCGTGTGTCGGCCGTATGGGTGCCAGACCTACTCCATCGCCGCGTCGATGCGCTCTTCCACCCCGGTCTCGCCGCTCCTCAGGACGGCCTCCATCATCTGCTGTACGACGAGGCCGTGCTGCAGTGGCGCGTGGAACTCCGTGCCGTCGAGGATCGCCCCGATGAACTCCTCGGCCATCAAGTCGAACCCTTCGAGCTGCTTGGGAAGCTTGATTTCCGTGTCGGCCTCGGCGCCGTCGTCCATCGAGTAGAGCGTGAGTGGGCTGAGCTTCGCGCCCGCCTCCGTGCCGAACAGCTCTATCTGGAATGCCCCCGGCTGATGGGACGCCCAGAAGCTCTCGATCTGGAGGCCGATGCCATTGTCGAACCGGATGAACCCGCAGCCGAAGTCGTCGGCGGCGAACTTCGAGTAGAACTCCTCGGCCGGCTGCCGTCCGTCCCAGTAGCCGTTGCCGTGCTGGCCGAAGTGCGCCCCGGCCACGCCGACGGCCGAGATGGGTCGCGGCATGCCCATCATCCACCACACGGCGTCTAGGACGTGCACGCCCATGTCGCGGAACGCGCCGCCGCCTTCGCTGATGAAACCCATGCTCCAGTCGGGGATGCCGTTGCGGCGGACGCTGCGGGCCCGGGCATAGTAGAAGTCACCGAAGAAGCCGTCGCGACCCAGCTTGCCGAGATGCTGGCACGACGCGCCGTACCGAGTGCCCAGCGACATCATGTTGACGACGCCCGATGCGTCGGCCTCCTCGACGAGTGTCCGCGCGGCGTCCTCGGAGTCGGCGAGCGGCTTCGTCACGATGACGTGCTTGTCGTTGCGGACGACCTCGCGCGCGACGGGGACGTGCCACTGGTTGGGCGTCCCGACGAACACCGCGTCTATCTCCGGGTCGCGGCACATTTCCTTGTAGTCGGTGTAGAGCTTCTGCTCGCCTGGAAGTTCCTTGGCGAAGTCCTTCATAGCGTCTTCGCGGAGGTCGCAGAGCGCGACGACCTCACCCCGGGGATTCCCCGAGAGCGCCCGACCGTTCGAGCGGCCGATGCCCATTCCCACGACGCAGACGCGTACCTTCTTGTCCGATGCCACAGGTTTCTCCCGCTGTGCCGCGCGCCTATGCGGTGACGTGCGCGCGCGTCGCCTCCAACTGTCCGGCGGAGCCGAGAAGTTCGTTGCGCGAGGCGATGAACTTCGCGTACTCGGCGATGAACGTCTTCCCGGGCTTACGGAAGTCGATCTCGTCAGGGGTAGCCGTGAGGTGCTCGCGGTGGACGCGGGTCCACACGAGTCGTCCGTCTGTGTCGATGTTGATCTTGGCCACGCCTCGCTTCGCGGCAGGCATGTACTGCTTGACGTCCACACCGGCAGCGCCGACGAGCTTGCCGCCGGCGGCGTTGATGCGCGCGACCTCGTCGGCCGGCACGGAGCTGGAGCCGTGCATCACGAGCGGGAAGCCGGGCTTGCGCGCCTTGATGTCGTCGAGGATGTCGAAGTGGATGCCCTGGCCGCCCTCGAACTTGTACGCGCCGTGGCTGGTGCCGATAGCCGCCGCCAGGCTGTCGCAGCCGCTGCGGTCTATGAACTCAACGGCCTCGTCCGGGTCGGTTAGGCACGGATTGTCGCCGACCACATCCTCCTCGACGCCGCCTAGCACGCCCAACTCGGCTTCCACGCTGATACCCACCGCGTGCGCGCGGTCGACCACACGCTTCGTGATCGCGATATTCTCCTCGAACTCCTCATGCGACGCGTCGATCATCACCGACGAGAAGAAGCCGGAGTCGATGCAGTCGTAGCACGTTTCCTCGTCGCCGTGGTCGAGGTGAACGGCGAATACTGCGTCCGGGAATATCTCCGCCGCGGCCCTTATCATCGCTTCGAGCAGACGCTTGTCGGTATACGCCCGCGCGCCCTTGGATATCTGGATGATGAAGGGAGCCTGCGAGTCCATGCAGCCCTGAAACAGACCCATCGTCTGCTCGGCGTTATTGATGTTGTACGCGCCGATGGCGAATCCGCCGTAGGCGACTTCGGATAGCTGACCGGTCGTGACGATCATCGAGAGCTCCATGAGGGGGTCGGGCCGGCCAGCGTCGCGGGGACGGCCAATATATCAGCCCGCGCGCCGCCGCTCAAGGCGCGGCCTGGGGGCGCAGTCCGTCCCTAGAGTGGTAGCACGAATCGGCGCCGCGGACGAACGCATGTTACTCGGCGCGGAAGGTGTCGCGGGCCGGTGTCGGCGTTACCGGCGCTTCATGGCCGCCCACGTCGTGGACAGCTTGCCGGCCGGCGCGACGGCCTCCGGCGCGTCGATGAAGACGCCGGAAATCACCCAATTCGCCCCGCCGTTCTGCGCGATGCTCAGCTGGAACGGGTCGTCGCCGGTCACCGACCAGACGTGCCAGACGCCTTCGTGGAAGTCGGGGTTCTCGACGATGGCGTCGGGGTCGGCGCCCTGGTCGCCCTGGTGGCCGTAGACATCCATCAGCCGCGCGCTGGAATCCCAGTCGACGAAGTACGCCGCGATCTGGTACGCGTCGGCATCAACCGTGAATTCAAGGGTGCCGGCGCCGTTCCCGAACTGACATGCGCCCACGCGGTCCTTGATGGCTTCGTCGGCGAACTCCAGTCCTCGTTCGTCGGGGACGGCGCTGGCCCAGTTCCAGCGGCTTGGGCTGCCGTCGACGTATTCGGTCAGCAGGCCGTCGACGAGTTGGTCGTTATCCTGGCCCGGGACGTTCTGTCCGTTGATCCCGCCGGCCTCGAAGATGACGCCTCCCGACGTGCCGTACACGCCCCGCCACGACCCCTGCGTGTCGAGGTCCTCGTGCATATACTCGACGTCGGCTGCTGCGCCGCCGGCCAGCACGACCGCCGCTATCGTCAATGAAAACCACCGCATGCTTCGCGTCACAGGCCCGCCTCCACCACAGAAAGTGTGTGTCTCGGCGCGCAGCGTATGACGCCCTGTTCGGCCGCGCAACGGCCAGTTGTCGCGGCCGACCTCGGGCCGCGGTTGCCCGGCCGCTCCCACGTCGGTAGGATGGACACCCCTACGCTCCCCGAGGCACGCATGTCGATCCATCATGCCCGGACACCCACGCGCATCGACCTCGCCGGCGGGTGGACCGATGTCGCGCGCTTCGCCGAGGAAGTCCCCGGCGCCGTCCTGAATTACGCCATCACGCTCTACTCCCATGTACGCGTCGAGGACGCCGCGGGTGATCGCATCGCGCTCCGGTCGCTGGACTTCGACGACGCCACCGACATGCCAGTCGACCGCGCGGGTGACGACGGCGCGCTCGCGGGCCCTTTCGGCCTGGTCAGGGCGGCGCTGCGTCGGCGGCCGGTGGGCCGCGCCGTGTCGATCGTGAGTCGCAGCGAGGCGCCGCCGGGCAGCGGTCTGGGGACGTCGGCGGCGATGGGCGTCGCCCTGGTCGGCGCGTTGGGCTCTGCGAATGGCGTGACCGACGACGACAGAAGCATCGCCGAGACGGCCGTCGCGCTCGAAACCGACGAGCTGGGGAACCTGTCCGGTAAGCAGGATCAGTACGCGTCCACGCTCGGGGGCGTGCAGTTCATGACGTTCCAGGGCCCCGACGTGACGACGACGCGCATTCATCGGGCGGCCGAGGAGCTCGCCGAACTGCGCCGACGCGTGGTCCTGGTATACACCGGGCAGTCGCGTCTCTCCGGCGACCTGCACGCGCACGTCGTCGGGCGCTTCGAGGCGCGGGAAGCGGGCCTCCTTGGCGCTCTGCGCGAGATTGCCTCCATCGCGCACGGTGCGCGGGACGCGTTCGTCGCTGGTTCGATGCCGGAGCTGGCGCGCTGTGTCGCGGCGAATTGGGAGTGTCAGAAGGCGCTCTATCCCGGCATCACCACCGAGGAGATCGAGACGCTCGCGGCGCTCGGCCGGCGGAACGGCGCGCTGGGTATGAAGGCGTGCGGAGCGGGAGGCGGCGGATGCCTCGCGTTCGTCGCGGAGGATGGCGCCGAGGGGCCGCTGTCAGCTGCGCTCGAAGCCGCGGGCGCTCAGACGTTGCGCTATGACATCGCTCAGTCCGGGCTTCTGACGTGGACGGGGGAGCGGGAGGTTCAGTCGTCGGTAAGCGGCATGGCGTAGTGGATCTGCCGTGCGACTTCCTGGAATCCAACGCTCGGGTAGAACGTCGAGCCGACGTCGTTCTGCATCAGCGTCTCGATCTTCGCGAGCTTCATGCCGGCGTCCCGCAGGTAGCTCAGGCAGCGCTCCATCAGCGCCCGCCCGATGCCCCGGCCCTGCGTCTCCGGCAGGACCGACAGGTTGGGAATCCAGCCGACGCGCGACTCCGCGTCCGCGCGTGAGGTGATGTAGCCCACCACGCGCGCGTCGACCTCGGCGACGAAGATGCCCTCGGGATGCGCGAGCGCGTCGTCGTCGATGTGCCGTGCTTTGCGCCACTTCCAGTCGTGCTCGCCGACGCGGCCGAACTTGCGCTCGATGTTGGCGTCGATGGACACGTTCTCGAAGCAGATCACGGTGATGGCCTTGAGGGCGCCGAGGTCCGTGTCGCGGTATGGCCGGATCGCGTAGTCGGGCGCGGTCACCGCGTCATCTCCGTGAACGCCTCTAGGATGCCCAGGCCGACGCGTTGGCTCTTCTCAGGGTGGAACTGCATGGCGCACATGTTGTCCGCGTGGATCGCCGAGGTGAAGCGCACGCCGTAGTCGGTCTCCGCCGCGATCACTTCAGGATCGCGTGGCGCGACGTAGTAGGAGTGGACGAAGTACAGGTAGTCGTCGTCGTCAAGCGTTCGGAAGTGGGGGGTCGGCTTCCTGTGGACGAGCTGGTTCCAGCCCATGTGCGGCACTTTGAGGCCCGGCTCGAACCGGTCGACCGTCCCCGCAAGCAGGCCGAACCCGCGCGCGTCCGGCGCCTCCTCGCTCGACTGGAACAGCACCTGCAGCCCCAGGCAGATGCCGAGGTATGGCTTGCCCGCGGCGACGGAGTCCCTGACGGCATCGGTCATGCCCGCGGCGTCCAGTCGCTGCATGGCCGCGCCGAACGCGCCCTGGCCGGGCAGCACGACGGCGTCCGCGTTGGCGACGACGTTCGGGTCCGAGGTCACGGTCGGTTCCGCGCCGACGTACTCCAGCGCCTTGGTGACGCTCCGCAGGTTGCCCATGCCGTAATCGATGATCGCGATCACTACAGGCTCCCCTTGGTGGACAGCACTCCCACGACGCGCTCGTCGATCCGCGTGGCCTGGTTCAGGGCTCGGCCGAACGCCTTGAACACCGCCTCTACGATGTGGTGGCGATTGACGCCGTACGGCACGTTCACGTGCAACGTGGCGCCGGCGTTGTTGACGAAGCCGTGGAAGAACTCCTCGGCGAGCTCCGCGTCGAAGTCGCCGATCTTGCCACCGTCGAGGGGCGTGTTCCACGCGATGTACGGACGTCCGCAGAGGTCGAGGTTCACCGTCGCGATGGCCTCGTACATGGGCACGGTCTCGCCGCCGAAGCGTCGGATGCCCGCCTTGTCTCCCAGCGCCTTGTCGACGGCCTGACCCAAGCAGATGCCGACATCCTCGACGGTGTGGTGGAAATCCACGTGCGTGTCGCCCGTCCCCGCGACGGACAGGTCGAAGAAGCCGTGCTTGCCGAACAGATCGAGCATATGGTCGAGGAAGCCGACGCCCGTCGACACGTCTCCCGCGCCGCTGCCGTCGAGATCGAGTGTGAGCGTGATGTCCGTTTCGCCGGTCTTCCGGGCGATTTCGCCTGTGCGAGCCACGTGTCACCACTTTCCAGGTTGCGAATGGTCGTCGTCGTCAGCGGGGAAGGCCCATCGCCCACAGGAAGAAGGACAGCGCCATTCCCACGACGGCGCCGCTGTAGAACGGAACCGGGATCAGCAGCTCCCCAGCGATGAAGACGTTCACGATCTGGGGGAGCGCCACCACGGCAAGCCCGCTTCCGAGCGTCGCCTTGCCGAGTCGCGAATCGAGCGCGTGCTCGGCCCCCTGCCGAATCCTCAGCAATGATACCCCGAGGAACCGGCTCCCGAGACGGGCGAAGAGGTAACCGACGCTCGTCGCCGTGACGAAGACCGTCACGCTCAGCTTCAGGTAAATCGGGTAGTTGGCGCGGTTCTGGATCGTGAACAACGCCCACAGGAAATTCGCGACGATCGCGACCGCCGCCTGGACGGCGAGCCAGCGGCCTCGAAGGTAGAATGGCAGATCGCTTCGTTTCAGGTCGGGGTCGAGGCCGCGCAGTCGCTGCAGCCGCACCATCGCTCTCCCCCTTTCGCCGCTACGCCACCGCGGCCGGCTCGCCCAGTAGGCCCGCGAGGAACGCGGTGTTCTCCGTTGGCGTGCCGATCGTCACGCGGAGACAGTTCCGCAGCAGACCCGGGCGATCCAGGTTGCGGATCAGCACGCCCGCCTGCAGCAGTCTGTTGAACACGGCGTCGGCGCCTTCCCGTGGACGGAACAGAACGAAGTTCGCATCCGTTGGGAACGTCTCGATGCCCTCCGCCTCGTCCAGGGCGGCCAGTACGCGGTCGCGCTCCTCCATCACCCAGCGAAGATGCTCCGCGACGCGGTCGTCATGCGCGAGTATCGTCAGGGCGGCGACCTGCGAGAGGGCATTGACATTGTATGGCAGCCGCACACGGTCGACGACGTCGACCCACTCCGGGTCAGCGACCATGTAGCCGACGCGCAGCGACGCCAGCCCGAACGCCTTGGAGAACGTGCGCAGCACGATGAGGTTGCCCCGCGTGGCCAGCTCCGGCAGGAACGTCATCCCGGAGTATTCGTAGTAGGCCTCGTCCAACACCAGTAGAACGCCCGGGACGTCGAGTAGGTTCGCGATCGTGTCCCGGTCCCAACACGCGCCAGTCGGGTTGTTCGGGTAGCTGATGAAGACGATCTTCGTCCCGCCCGGTCGTAGCGCCGCGTGCAAGGCGTCGGAGTCCAGCTCGAAGTCCGACGTCAGCGGCGCGCCATGGTATTCGACGCCCGCGGCTCGCGCGAGGATGCCGTACATCGAGAAGGTTGGCTCAGGAGCGACGACACGGGCGTCCGTCCTGCCGAGAGCGTGGATCAGCGCCGCAATGATCTCGTCGGAGCCGTTCCCCACGCCGACGCACCCGATAGGCACGCCAAGCCTGTCCGCGAGAGCCAGCCGCAGTCGTTCGGCTCGGGGGTCGGGGTATCGGTTCCATCGCGTGTCGGCGAACGCGCCGGCTATCTCGGCCTTCAGGTCGGGCGGGGCGTCGTAGGGGCTCTCGTTGGCGTCGAGCTTCACGCGGTGGCGATGCGGCTCTACGTGATACGGCTCGACATCCGCGAGGCCGTCACGCAGGAAGGATCGTGAGAGGCGCCGCGCTTGCGGGTCGACATCGTCGGTTGGCAAGAGAGGGCAAGTCCTCTATGAGGTCTACTTGCGCCGTATCTCCATTGCTGCCGCGTGTCCGGCCAGCCCCTCGGCGCGCGCCAATGTTACGACTGCGTCCGTGAGGCCGTCAAGCGCTCGACGCGAGTAACCAAGCAGGTTCGACCGCTTCAGGAAATCCGTCACGCTCATCGCCGAGGAGAATCTCGCGGCCCCTCCCGTGGGCAAGATGTGGTTGGGGCCGGCGGCGTAGTCGCCGAGCGCCTCGGGAGCGTTCTCGCCGATGAAGATGCCGCCGACGTTGCGCAGCTGCATCGCGACTTCATACGGCTCGCGGGTGTGTACTTCGGCGTGCTCGGGCGCGATTTCGTTTGCCAGGGCGACCGCGGCGTCGATATCGTCGACCAGCAGGCAGCCACCGAAGGCGTCCAGCGACGCGCGTATCACGTCCAGGCGCGGGAGCTCCGCGGCCTGCGCGGAAAGCTGCGCGCGGACGGCGTCGGCAAGCGAGGCGGATGTCGTGAGGAGTACGGCCGAGCAGTCGTCGCTGTGTTCCGCCTGCGAGATCATGTCCGCGGCGATGTAGGCCGCGTTCGCCCCGTCGTCCGCGATGACGAGTACCTCGCTGGGGCCGGCGATCTTATCGACATCGACGACGCCGAACACCTCGCGCTTGGCGAACTGCGAGTACATGTTCCCGGGCCCGACAACCTTGTCCACGCGGGCGATGGCCTCCGTGCCGTAGGCCATCGCGGCGACGGCTTGCGATCCTCCGCAGGCGTACACCTCGTCGACATGGCACTCGCGGGCGCCGACGAGCATCACCGGGTCGACCTGTCCGTCCGGGCGCGGCGCCACCGTGGCGATGAGCTCCGGCACGCCCGCGACGCGCGCGGGGATCGCGGCCATCATGAGCGTTGAGACCAACGGGGCTTGCGCGGCCGGGATCACCAACCCGACGCGCCGCAACGGAGTCACCATCTGCCCGAGTAGCACGCCGTCCGGCCGCGTCGCGAACCACGATGTCTCGCGCTGATGCTCGTGGAAGGCGCGCACGTTCTCGATCGCGAGACGGAGTGCCGCCAGGAGATCGTCCGACACGTGGGCGTAGGCGCGCTCTATGTCCGACTCCGACACCCGCAGCGAGTATCCCTGGGCGTCCGGGCAGTCGAGACGGCGTGTCAGTTCGATGACGGCCGCGTCGCCCTCGGCCCGCACCCGCCCGATGATGTCGCGAACCGTGCTGAGAATCGCGGCGTCCTCGACATGACCCCGCGACGCCATCTTCAGGAGGAAGGCGTCCGCGTCAGGGCTCGGGTAGGGCATCACGGGGATCATGTCGTGTCCGCTCCTGGCGTCGCGTCAGTCGCTCACGCGTTGGATGTCGGCGCCGACGGCGCGCAGTTTCTCCTCGATGCGTTCGTAGCCGCGATCGATATGGTACACGCGTGAGACGACCGTTTCACCTTCGGCCGCAAGCGCCGCCAGCACCAGAACCATGCCCGCCCGCAGGTCGGACGCCATCACCGGCGCGCCCGTCAGCCGGTCGACGCCCGTCACCGTCGCGACGTTCGCGTCGATCTGGATGTCGGCGCCCATGCGCTGCAGCTCGAGGGCGTGCATGAACCGGTCGGTGAAGATGTTCTCCGCGATCCGGGCCGTCCCCTGGGCCATGCACATCAGGCCCATGTACTGGGCCTGCACATCCGTCGGGAAGCCGGGGTAGACGTCCGTGTCGACATCCACCGACCGGATGCCGTTCGGCACGGTGACGCGGACGTCTTTGCCTTCCCAATCCAGCCAGATGTCGGCCTCGGTGAGTTTGCCGAGTACCGCGCCCAGGTGACGTCTCTCCGCCCCGCGGACGCGGATGTCGCCACGCGTGATCGCCCCAGCCAGGATGTACGACGCGGACTCGATGCGGTCGGGCGGCAGGGCGTAGTCGGCGCCGTGCAGCTCAACCACGCCCTCGATCGTGATGGTCCGCGTGCCTGCTCCCTCGATTCGGGCGCCCATCGCGGTCAAGCATCCTGCGAGG
>NYZG01000211.1 GCA_002687025.1 Candidatus Poribacteria bacterium | reverse complement strand
GGCGGGCGCCGTGGTCGCGCCGCCATTCGTCGAGGTACGTCTCGGCCGTCTCGCGCAGTTGCGCAGCGGGCACGTCTTCCGTGCCGGCCTCGACGATGATCTTCATCGTCGGGAAGATGCCCCGCATGAAGTCGAAGCCCTGCGTGGCGACATCCTCGTCGCTGGCGTCCAGCAACGCCTCGACAGTCATCCGCACCGCTTCGTCGCGTTCGACTCCGGCGTGGTAGCGCTTCTTCAGCGTGCTGCGCGCGTCCTTCCCGCCCGACCCGGTCGCGTAGTAGTCCAGTTCCTCGTAGCGTCCACCGATGGGGTCGTACTTGTAGATGCGGCCCTCACGGCGACGGTGGTCGTACCCCGCGAAGATCGGCACGACCACCAGCCCCTGCATTGCCGCTGCCAGGTTCTGCCGCAGCAACAGGCTGAGGTAGTTCGCCTTCCCCTCCAGGCTCAGCGGCGTCCCTTCCACTTTCTCGTAGAACTCCAGCTGCGTGCGCAGAAGCTTGGCCATCTGCGTCGCGGGGGCCGCCACGCCTGCTATGGCCATCGCGGAGTGCTCGTCCATCTCGAACACCTTGTCGATGGTTCGGTCCGCCACCTCGTATCCGGCCGTCGCCTGCCGGTCTCCAGCGATCAGCACCCCGCCGACGAACCGAACGGCGAGGATGGTCGTGCCGTGCGGAAGACGGTCGATGTCAGCGGGATTCACCATGGTGGACGCCGATGTCCGCGAATCCGAACTCGGGCGCAAGGCGTTGGGCAGCAGGTCGGGATGGCGCTCACGCAGGAGCGTGATGAAGTCCGACTGCGCAGAATGCGTGTCGTGGTCGGTCAAGTGTCGAGGGAACAGAATGATGCCCTTTCACCGCGGTCGGCCTGACCGATGTCCCACACGGCACCTCGCTGCGGAACATCGTTGCGCGCCGTTGGCGCGAGGCGCTCACTCGCCTCCACGCTGTATGTAGTTCTCGACGAACTCTTCGGCGTCCTCTTCCAGCAGTTCGTCGATCTCGTCGAGCAGTTTGTCGATATCGTCCGTCAGAGCCTCACCTTCCTCGATGACGCCCTGGCTGGGCTCCTGCTCAGAGGCTTCCGGCTTCTGCTCTTCCTGGGTTTCTTCCCGGGTCTTCTCTTCCTGCTTGCGTTCGGATGACGGCATCTATCTTCCTCCCGCGTCGTCCGCGTTGGGCTTGGCCTCGATGGCCGCCAGCAATTCCGCGGCGGAATTGCACTTCTGTAGAAGGGCGCCCACCATCTCACGGGTGCCGCGCTGAGGATACTGCATCGGCACCTTCTGGAGCGACTTGCCTTCTACGTCGAAGATGAGCGAATTCCAACTGGCCGCGTGGATCTCCCCGGGGAATCGCTTGAGACATGTTCCCCTGAAAAAGGCCCGCGTGTCCAGCGGCGGGTTCGTGATGGCGTGGATCACCGCATCCTGCGAAACCACCCGACGCACGCGCCCCGCCTTTTGCAGACGGTGGAATATCCCAACATTCGGTCGAATGTCATGGTATTGGAGGTCCAGCATGGAGAGGCGATGGTCGTCCCACGCCAGGCCGTGCCGATCTCGGTACGCCCGTAACCAGGCGTACTTGATCACCCAGTCGATGTCCCGCTGCAGTTTCATCGGGTCGTCCCCGAGCGCGTCGAGGACCTCGCCCCACTTCTGCACGACATCGGCGGTGATCTCGTGGTACGGGTCCGTCGCCGCGTTCGCGGTGACGTACTCCGCCGCCAGCCGCTGGTAGCTCCTCTGAATCTCCAGCGCCGACATCTCGCGCGCGCCTTCCAGCCGAAGCGGCTCCGAGCATGTGAGGTCGCGCGACACGCTCCTCATCGCGGCCACCGGGTCGCGCAGGCGGAACTCGCCCCCAACGACGCCGTCCTCGAGCATCTGCAGCACGACCGCGGTCGTGCCAACTTTGAGGTAGGTCGTGAACTCCGACATGTTCGCGTCGCCCACGATGACGTGGAACCGGCGATACTGCTTCTCGTCGGCGTGCGGCTCGTCGCGCGTGTTGATGATGGGCCGGTCAACCATCGTGGACAGCCCGACCTCGGTCTCGAAGAAGTCCGCCCGTTGCGATATCTGGAAGTCCACGCCTTCCGCGCCGTTCTCCGCCCCCGTCTTGCCGCTGCCGGCGAATATCTGGCGCGTGACGAGGAACGGCGTCATGCCGTCGACAAGCCCTTGGAACGGGATCGCGCGGTCCACGAGGTAGTTCTCGTGGCACCCGTAGCTATGGCCTTTGCCGTCCGAGTTGTTCTTGTAGATGATAAGCTCGCGCCGATTGTCGAGCAGCTGCTCCGCCATCCGGCAGCTCATATCGAGGATCAACTCGCCCGCCCGGTCGTACGTGACGAGATCGCGCGCGTTGGTGCACTCGGGCGTGCAATACTCCGGGTGCGCATGATCGACGTAGTAGCGTCCGCCGTTGACGAGGATGTCGTTGATGACGGCGTTGCTCGCGTCGTCCGGCGTGGGGCCGCTGGGGTCGGCCTGGAAGCCGCGCGCGTCGAGGTGTGGGCTCTCCTCTTCGTAGTCCCACACCACGCTGCGCAGTTCACGATCCTTGTAGCTGTTCACCACGAGCGTGGACGACGCGACGGGGTCGAAATCGGCCGCATGGCGCACCATGATCCCGTATTCCGTCTCGACGCCCATTATCTTTGGTTGAGCCATCGCCTTGCCGGGCCCTCGTCGGGACTGAGCGACTAGAGATACTGACCCGGGGCGACGGTGCGCACTTCGCGCTTCTTTTCTTCTTCTTCGGTCTGCACCAGCATCTTCACGTTCACGATGCGCTCGCCCTTGCGACCGGAGATGCTCGCCCACTCGTCGGGATTCTTCGTATTCGGGAGATCCTCGTTCTCCTTGAATTCGTCGCGGATCGCGCCGGTGAGGTCATCCACACAGATGCCTTTGTCGCCGCCGTCAATGAGCCGCTTCAGGGCGTTCTTCTTCGCCCGAGACACGATGTTCATCACCATCGCGCCGCTTGAGAAGTCCTTGAAATACAGAACTTCACGCTCACCCCGCGAATACGTCAACTCGAGGAACTGGTTCTCGTCTTCGGTGTTGTACATAGCTGCCGCCGCACGGTCGAGTAGCCGGTCGACGGCCTCTTCCTTGCCCTCGTCCGCCTTGATCTCGCTGTCCGCGATGGGCAGGTCGGCCGTCAGATAAATGGCGAAGATGTCCCGCGCTTCTGCCTGGTCGGGGCGCCCGATCTTTATCTTCACGTCTAGTCGCCCGGGCCGCAGCACCGCCGGGTCGAGAAGGTCCTGCCGGTTGCTCGCGCCGATTACGATGACGTTGCGCAGATCCTCGACGCCGTCGATCTCCGCGAGGAACTGGGGCACCAGCGTCGATTCCATGTCCGACGATATCCCCAACCCACGCGTGCGGAACAGCGAGTCCATCTCGTCGAAGAAGATGACCACGGGCATGCCCTCCTGGGCCTTCTCCCGCGCTCTCGAGAACACTTCCCGGATCTTCCGCTCCGTCTCGCCGACGTACTTGTTCAGGAGCTCCGGGCCCTTGATGTTGATGAAGAACGCCCGGATGTTGTCGTCGCCCGTGAGTTCCCGCGCCTTCAGCGCGATGCTGTTCGCCACGGCCTTCGCGATGAGCGTCTTCCCGCATCCAGGCGGCCCGTACAGCAGGATGCCCTTCGGCGGGCTCAGGTCGAACTCTTTGAAGTGATCGGGATACAGGTACGGCAGCTCGACCGCGTCTCGGATCTGCTCGATTTGCGTATCGAGGCCGCCGATCTTGGAGTATTCGACGTCCGGAACTTCCTCGAGAAGCAGGTCGTCCGCTTCGACCTTCGGCAGCCGGTCGATCAGCATTCCCGTCTGCGAGTTCAGCAGGACGCTGTCGCCGCTCTTCAGCGGGCCGTCGGAAAGCGCGCCCGCGATCTCGACTACGCGTTCCTCGTCCGCGCGCATCGTGACCAGGGCCCGTGTGTCGTCCAGAACGTCCTTGACCTTCACGACCTCGCCTTGCCGGTCGGTCGGAGCAACCGAGACGACGTTGTACGCCCCGTTGACGATGACTTCCTGGCCTTTGTAGAGGTCGTCGACATCAATGCCGGGATCCAGATTGACCCGCATCTTCTTGCCGAGGAGGTTGATATTCGCGGTGCCGTCTTCGTTCCGGTTCAGGAACGCCCCGTAGTTGTTGGGTGGCGCGCTGAGCTTCTCCACCTTTTCGCGGAGGAGCTCGAGCTGTTCACGCGCTTCCTGAAGTGTCGCGGTGAGCTCGCGGTTCCGCCGATGCAGCTTGACGAGATCGCGCGTGGCGTCGTAGAGCTTCGTCTCGGCGTCGTCCGACGACGCGGCGTTCAGCTTACGCCGCAGATCGCTCATCTCGGTCTGCATGATCTCGATGATGCCATCGAGTTCGCGTATACGCTCGATGTATCGCTGCACATCTTCGCCAAACGTCTCTTCGTGACGACGTGGATCACGCCCGCGGGTCTGTTCCACTTCTGATGGATGCTCCGGCGCCATCGCATACCCCCTCCGGCGAGATAGAACCCCTACAAGCCGCGCCGGCTACCGAGCCTGAACGCCGCTGGTATAGAGTCCGGCATTGTAGCATCCGAGACGTGAGGCGTCAACGCAACGCCAGGCACGACCTCCCGAAGACCCGCCCGTGGAAGCCTTCTACGCTCTCAGTATACGTCGCCGGACACCCCGCCATGTGCGGGCCGGCGCCGCGCCTATACCAACGCCTGTACTCCCGGCGATGCTGACGGGGTCGGCTACGCCGAGTGGCTTTCACGGAGGAAGCGCATCGCCGGGGCCACTTCCTTCGGGAAGTCGCGCCAGTTGCACTCGACCGATATGCGCGAGTTGTAGCCCGCCCCCGCCAACGCCTGCCAGAAACCTGGGTAGTCGTACGAACCCGTCCCCGGATGCAGTCTCCCCGTGTCCGCGACGTGCACATGCGTCAGTTGGAAGCCTGCGTCAACGATGTTCGAGAACGGCTCGTCTTCCTCGTCCATGTGGTAGAAGTCGGCCAGCACGGCGACCTCGGGCATGTCCACGCGGCCGGCGACCGCGCACGCCTCGGCCACGCTTGTGAGTATGTTCGATTCCTTCGTGTTCAGCGGCTCGATGGCGATCGTGACGCCGTGCAGGCGCCCCTGCTCGCCGGCGAAACGCAGGAACTCGTCGATCTCCGCGTCGGCGGCGTCGCGTGAGTAGTCGTCCGGCACGTTCCGGGCGCCGCCGCTCCCGAACACGATGATTTCGCCGCCCGCGGCGACCACGCGCGCGACGGCCGTGCTGACGTACGCCTCGACGCGGGCCCAATCGCGCTCCGGCCCCACGAGCCGCACCGATGGCGCGATGAAGCTGTTGAAGCACTCCGCCGCCAAGGGCGCGTCCGCGAGCGCGGCGCGGAAGCTCTCGAACGACGCCTCAGGCAAGTCCGGGCCGACCATCCCGACTCCGAACTCCATGAAGTCGCAGCCCGCGTCCACAAGGACCTCTATCGCGTCCGGTACCTTCTCGATTTGCGCCTGATGGGCGCTTCCCGCATCCAGTTGACGCGCGCCGGATGTGGGCGGAACAAACGAAGCAAGCGCTACGCAGCAGCCGAATTGCATGGATACTCCAGACCTGTGCAGGCGTTACCGGCGTCATCCTTCCCGCCCATTCTAGCGCAGTAGGCCCCGTGTGTGACGCCACTGCTAGGCGGACGCCGCGTGGGCATCAGTCGGCCATTTCGGCCGCCTCCTGGTCGTTGCCATCGGCGCCTACGCCCTGGGCAGCGTTCCCACCCGCGAGACGCTCCGTCCGCGGATGCCCGTCGACGGGGTGCGGAACAGCGCGTGAGGTCCGGGGCTCGGCCTGCGCGACACGCCTCGCGGCGACACCGTCTGGCACTGGGGCGCCAACATCGACGCGAAGGCGTACTTCGCGGCCCGCAGGGACCGCGGCCGAGGCTTAGTCTACTTCGCCAACAGCCCGAACGGCCTGGCCATCGTGCGCGAGGTGGCGCCGACGCACGCGTTGCGGCGGCGCGGAGAAACGGGCGGGCGCCCGCGGGTGCATTCCGATGATCGTCTCGGCGGCCGCTAGCTTCCGGCTCGTCGATCCGCTCTGGGGACGAGCACAGACCCGCGTCCCGACGCTCACCATCGCCCCTATCGCGGGCCGCCGGCCGACCTCAGACTGTCGGACTAGGCGAACCCGAGGGATCGGAACGCGGCCGCCGTCGCAAGGCGCGGCCGCCGGGCGCGACCCAGGCATTGCTCCGCGCAGTGAGAATACCCGCCCGAGCCGCCTTTACCCGACCGTCTTCTGCTCCGCCGCGACGCGCAATTCCTCGGTCATATCGCGCGACTGCGTAGGCGTCAGCACGATCTCCTGCACGTGCGTACGATGCGGCATCCCGGCGCAGAGCAGTATGGCGGCGGCGACATCTTCGGGCTGCATCATCAGCGCGCGCGCTTCGGCCGAGGGGACCAGCGGCCGTCCTTCGAGGATCGGCGTGTCCACTTCCCCGGGGAAGATGGTGCAGGCTCTGATCCCCTTCGACCGAAGCTCCGAGTTCATGGACCGCATGATGTTGTGCGCGGCTCCTTTGGCGGCGCTGTATGCGGCCCCTCCGAGCAGTCCCGGCGTGAGCGCGGCCATTGACGAGACCGTCACAACCGTCCCCGACCCGCGCGTCACCATGTCGCGCACGGCGGTCTGTGTAAGCCGGTACACGCCCTCGACATTGACCCTGAAGACGCTGTCCCATTCCTCCGGGCCGATGTGCAGCATGGACCGGACCTTGCTGCTATGCCCGGCGTTGTTGATGAGGATGTCGACGCGGCCGAACTCGGCGATCGCGACATCGGTGATTGCGGCGGCGGCGTCCCCGTCTTCCATGTCCGCGCTGTGGGCGACGGCCTTGCGGCCCAGTTCCGCCGCCTCTGCCGCGGCGTCCCGCAACGGCGCGATCCGCCGGCCTACAAGCAACAGGTCCGCGCCCTGTTCCGCGAACAGCCGCGCCGTCGCCCGTCCGATGCCGCTGCCTGCGCCCGTGATGATCGCGACGTTCCCGTCAAGCGATTCCATTCCATTGCCCCAGGTCCGTGTTCGCCGGTTCGCGCCCCGGCCGCGTCGTCACACAGTATCCGACGGCAGGGGCCGTGTCGACTGGGAGCCTATTGCCCGAGGCGTCCCAGCGCAAAGGAGAACAACGCCGGATACAGTCGGTCCACGCCGATGACGTCCGGCATCCGCATCCACACGTACAGTGTCTTGCCGCCGATCGGCTCCGACGCTCTGTGCTCGACGTACGCGATCCCGTCCCCGAATGTCTGCCCGTCCCGACCCACGAGCCGCGCCAACGGCACATACACATCGTCGGCGTCGGTGAGCTCTTGCGACGCGGGTCGCCATCGCAGGTCCCCTGCCGACGGGAACGGGCCCGACGCATCCACGCCCGTCAGGACGTCCGTGTCCATGTCGAACCGCAGGCCGGCATCCGTTGGTGGGCGCTCCCACCCCTGCGTGACCGGCAACCCGAGACTCGCCGCCGAGTTCACCGCTCCCTCTCCGTCTGAGTAGAACGGGAACGGCCCCGACGACACGCACACCAGCAACCCACCTGACGCCAAGTACCGGCGCAACGCCTCATCGACGTCACCATCGCTGTTCACCGTGCGCCGGTAAGTCTCATGGCTCGCGTAGACCGCGATGGGGTACGCCGCCACGTTGAACCGCCCAGGATCGACGATGTCTTCCGACGTCACCTCGCTGATGGCAAGCCCCGCGTCCGCGAGCCAGAACACAACCGAACTCTCGTATCCCGGCAGGACGGCGATCCGCGTCCCGGCGTATCGCTCGCGTAGCGCCTCGACATGTTGCGACTCGCCGGTGGCCGCCGTCGCGGGGTCGCTGCGTGGGGCCTCCGCGAATCGCGTCGTGTATTCCGCGGTCAGTCTGATGTACGCGTCGCCGTCCTCGTAACTCGGCTCGATTTCCGAGCCTTCGTGCCACTCGTTCCAAGACGTGACCAACACCCAGTCTGGATCCGCGGCGATAGCCTCTTCCCACAGCACGCCGTACGTGCTGCCGTTCTGACGGTCCACCGCGAGGCCAGGCGTGCGGATCTTCGTGTCGTCGTAGCCGGGGATCACGGTGATGCACGATATCCTCTCGCGGCTACGGGCGAGACGGACGGCATCGCCAAACGCGGCGCGACTGCTATCCCGCAATGCGTCTGGATCCAGGTCGGCGGCCCAACCGGCGATGTTGTACGTATGCACGCCGTCGAACACGCGCGCGTACCCTTCCTGGTAGCCGTCGGCGATCAGCAGGAAGTCCCCGCCGTGCGCTTCTCTCGCGCGCCGGATGATCTCGGGCCACTCGCCGAGCTCCACCTGGTTCATGACGCGTCCGTACACGAAGATGACAGGGAGGCCGTCCACCTTGAGAAACGCCGGATGCGACCCGTACCGATCGAGCGCGTACACGACGTCGGTCACGGCTCTGTCGCGTTTCTGCTGACCCTCGCCGGGCACGGTTTCCCAGTACACCGACATCACCATGTCGTGCTCGGCGGCATGGTCCAGCAGGTCGGGGAACACGCCGTCGTCGAAGCGACCCGGCCCCCACCACGTCGCGACGAAGCCGTCTACGCCGGCATCGCGGGCAAGGGACATGTGGTAGTCGATCGCCTCCGGGTCGTACGAGTCGTACGCTCCCTTCGCCGGGTAGTTCGTCGACGACCCGATCCAGTGGTCCTCCGGCCGCACGTCGTTCCAGTGCACCCATCGCCCGTGACGCTCCGGCGTGCCGTACCACGAGTAGTAGAACGCGAGCGTCTTGCGCGGGACTTCCCGCCACGTCCGATCCCGTCGCGCCGCGAGGAACTCGAAGAGCGAGTCGCCGTCGGCCTCCGCCGCCGGCCCGAATCCGACCCCAGCGCAGCCGATGAGCGCCGCTACGAGTAACCGCACGCCTGTCCGCATGTCACGTCCCTTCCGAAAGAACCGGCCCCGCGCCCTTACGCAGGCCCGCCATTTCGCGCTATCTCTGCTACCGAGTAGGCCGCCGTACGCATGCCCGCGACGCCACCAGGACGATGTTGGCGGCGCATCGCCGTTCCCGTTGCGAGAGGACGCACGATGGCGCAGGAGATGACATCCCACGAACGGTTACGCCGCGTATACGACCATCAGGAACCCGACCGCGTTCCTCTAACCGATAGCCCGTGGGGCGTCACGGTAGCACGGTGGCGGCGCGAGGGATTCCCAGCCGACGCCAACGTAGGCGACTTCTTCGGGTTCGAGAAGACCGCAGGCATCGGCGCGGACAACGGCCCCCGATACCCCAGCGAGGTGATCGAGGAGACCGACGAGTACGTCATCAGCACCTCGGCCTGGGGAGCCACCCAGAAGAACTGGAAGAACTCCGCATCCACGCCCGACTTCCTGGACTTCCGCATACGCGACCGCGAGACATGGGAGGACGCCAAGGCGCGAATCCAACCCACCGACGACCGCGTCAACTGGGAGAACCTCGAACGCAACTACGCCACATGGCGCGCCGAAGGGCGGTGGATACAGGCCGGCCTGTGGTTCGGCTACGACGTCTTCGCGAGTTGGCACGTCGGAACAGAGCGTATGCTCATGGCCATGGCGATGGACCCCGACTGGTGCCGCGACATGTTCTCGCACTCCCTCGAAACGCAGCTCACCCTGTATGAGCGCGTGTGGGACAAGGGCTACGAGTTCGACTGCATCTCGTTCCCAGACGACCTCGGCTATCGGAACGGCCTCTTCTTTTCCGTGCCGATGTACCGAGACGTGTTGAAGCCGGCTCACAAGCGCGCGTTCGATTGGGCCCACGATCGCGGGGTCAAGGTGATGATGCACTCCTGCGGCAACATTCTCGAGCTGCTCCCCGACCTCATCGAGATAGGGCTCGACGGCCTCAACCCGTTGGAGACGAAGGCCGGCATGGACCTCGTCGAGGTAAAGCGCGATTACGGCGACGACCTCGTCCTCCAGGGCGGCATCGACGTCCGCGCCATGCCCGACGGCGAAGCGATCGAGGAGGAAATCCGCACCAAGGTCACCGCGGCCAAGGAGGGCGGGGGATACATCTACCACTCCGACCACTCCGTGCCGAACGACGTCAGCTTCTCCGACTTCTGCCGAGTCATCGCCCTCGTGAACCACTACGGGAGCTACTGAACTCCTCGACGGACGATACGCCGCGCATCGCCTTGACGGCGCCGCGTACGGGCGCCAGACTCCGCACGCGTCTGAACACGCGAGCGCCCGCGGAGCCAGGCAATGGCGAACTACGCTCGATTCATCTGTCGCGAGAACGGGCCTACGCCCGGCCGCTCAGACGCCTGTCGATGGCTCGACATCCCGCGCGACATCCCCGTGCTCAACGAATACTGGAGCCGGTCTGGCGGCTCAGGGATGGCGGACGAGGAGTGGGAACAGATCGCTCGGGACGGCTACCGCTACGCCGCCATCGTGGAGGGTGGGCGCATCGTCGCGATAGCTGCCGCGTGGAGGCGATCCGCCGGAGAATGGGAACTCGCGGCAGTCTCGACGCGTGAAGGATTCCGACGCAGAGGACACGCCACGGCCGTCTGCGCGTTCATCACGGCTCACATCCTGGCGGAGGGGCGCCACGCGACCTGCACCACGCGCCTCGACAACGCGGGCATGATCGCAACGGCCCTCAAGCTCGGATACTGTCGCGTTGACGACGCCCACACCTGCGAATGCCCGGCCCGCGCCGCCGGCCGCGTGGCCGAGGACGGCTGACCGGCGTCTTACAGCCCGCCGTCGAACACCCACCGTCCATCGGGGTTGTCACGGCGCATTGCCACGCGCCATGGCTTTCGCGGCGAGTCGGCCGCTCGCAGCTCGTACGGCACGAACACGCCTTGGCCCCCGGCGTACTGTCGGCCTTCCTCCTGATACGGCTCCCCAATCTCGACGATTTCCGTGACGCTGGCGTACGATGTCTCTTCCCAGCGCGTGTCCCTGTAGCCTGTTTCGGTCATCGCATTCGCCGCCGCGTAGTCCCCGTCGACCAACGCTTGGAAGAACCGCCGTACCGCCTCGCGCGCCTCGTCCGCTTTCATCTCCGTCGGCGGCGACACCTTGGCCTTCTCCTCCTCGCGGCGGGCCTTCGCCAGACTCCCTTCGACGCCGTCCCGGTACTTCGTCAGCACATGCGTGGCCAGTTCCTCCACGCCGACGCCGCGCGAGACGGCGTGCTCCTGCAAGAACGCGCGAAGGTCGGGCGTGATGTCGAGCCGTAGCTGAGCAGCCATGGGGCCATGTTCCTCTCTGAGGCGCCTGCGCGCCCGCTGAAGCCGTCCGAGGACGGTACTCACCGGGACGGACAATTCCGAACCGATCTCCGCGTACGACATCCCGTGGAGGTAGTGGAGCGTTACTGCCTCGCGCTGGTCCGCGGGCAACTCCGCCACGTGTTCACTCAGGCTCGCCCACGAGGCGCCGTGGCCGCGCCGTTCATCTCTGAGGACGTGCTCGGGTCGCCCCTGTTCGGCGAGTAGCTCCCGGTATCGCGTCTCGTTTCTGATCCACCGGCGCGCGAGATTCCTCGCGATGCCGTTGAGCCACGCCCCGAACTTCTCCGGCGTCCGCAGCCGCGGGAGCTCGAACCACGCCGCGGCGAACGTCTGCTGCATGATGTCCTCGCCGTCCGGCCGTCCGCGGCCGATGCGGGCGGCGATCGCACGCGACACCGACGCGTGGTAGCGGTCCACAAGCGCGGCGAAGGCGACGTGCGAGCCGTCACGCGCCTCGGCCACCAGGTCGATATCCGACCGCGCCGCCATGCAGGACCCCTCCGCGACGATGTCTTGCCGCACGCACTGTTGTGCCACGCCGACACCCAAAGCTAACACAGGTCGGCGACTCGTGAGCCAGTGCGATGCCACACTCTATCTACCGCGCGCGCCATACCGAGGCTATCGTGGGCACGGCTGCGCCTTTCTCGCTCCTGCCGCGGCGCCCGAATTCAGGGGAAGAACATATGCCACTTACAACCCGAGCGATGTCGCGCCCGCTCGTCGTTCTTGTCGCCGTCGCGTTCGGGGCAACGCTCCTGGCATGCGGCGAGGATGAAGTACGCACCGGTCCCCCGTCGATAGTGCAGACGCGCGCCACGGCCGCAGGAGACGCGTCCGGCGCGCAACCAGGCGACATGGTCGTGGTGGCCGTCGAGGCGTGGGTGGACGACCCCAACGAAGACATCGCCAGCGTGACCATCGAAAGCGCGACCGCCGATCTGTTTGCCGACGGAGCGCAGCTGACGCCTCCGGTCCACCTGACGCTCCAGTCCGAGGAACGCAGTCAGGGGCAGGACCTGCTCGTCAGTCAGTACTGGTCCACCGACGTGGCGGTCGCCTGGACCGGCGATGATGTGGAGTTCACGATCACCGTAGCCGATGAGGAAGGCCAGACCGCGCAGAAGATCGAGCGCTGGTCGCCGACAGGCGCCGGTGACGGCGGCGCGTACGCCGCCGCCGATTACTTCCCGCTGACCGTCGGCAGCACATGGGACTACGAGGATCGGCTGTCCGACCTGGCGCACACGGTCGCGGTAACCGAAATCCACACCGCGGGCGCCTACGACTGGTTCGTCATCGACGAAGGCGGGGCACAGGTACGCGCCCGTTACGACATCCTGGGTAACGTGCTCCGATGGTACGAGATCGACACGGCCGAGGTGTTCGGAGAGGTCGCCGTGGACCCGGACCGTCTGGTGCGGCGCCCTTGGGACACCAAGGGAATCCTCGTCGACATCGACGGCAATGCGCGCGTGGCTTCGCTGTACATCCAGATCGAGTCCACGAGCGCGTCCGTCATCACGCCTGCAGGCACGTTCACGTGCATGAAGCTCCAGCGGTCGTTCGACATCGCCTTCGCGGGTGACATCGTGGAGATGTGGTATGCGCCCGGCGTGGGCGTCGTCCGCAAGCGCCTGCTCAGCGCCACGCTGGAACCGTACGACTACGAACTCGTCGCGTACGACGTCGCGGAGTAGTCTACGCGTTGCTCCGCGCCCTCTTTCGCGAGGGCGCGGAGCGCTCTCGCTGATACGGCGGCAACTTGGGGCCGACGAGGGCCCGGTCCTTCCCCTCCATCTGTCGGGCCGGCTGACGCCGGCCGTCGCGCAGACAGGCAGAAGCGGCAGGCTGACATCGTTGGCGGATTCGCCCGCGGCGGCGCGTCTATAGTGTAGTCTGGCAGGTGACTGCCGCACGCGCCGGCGTGCCTGCATCGAGGGAGAGGAGGGCCCGACGTGCAATTCAGCCGCGACAAGCGAGTACCAATGCTCGCTACCATGGTCACCGTAGTCCTGTGCGGCTGCGGCGGCGACGCCGATGACGCCACAGGCGGGCCGCCAACGATCCTGCAGACCCGCATCACGGTCGCCGAGGACGACGCGACCGACACCCCGGACGGGAGGACGGCACTCGTCGTGGAGGCGTGGGTAGACGACCCCAACGACGATATAGCGGCCGTCTACATCGCGAGCGCGTCCATGGCCATGTACGCCGGCGATGTCGAGTTGACAGCGCCGGTGGACCTCGACTTCGAGTCGGAGGAACGCAGCCAAGGCCGCGACACCCTCGTAAACCAGCTCTGGGTCAAGGCCCTGGACATCAGCACGCCGAAGGTGTCGGATGCGGTGGAATTCGCCATCGTCGTGGAGGATCACGGGGCCAACAGCGCCGGCAAGACGGCCACGGCATCTCCCGCCGACTGGATCCCCGATGGCCGCAAGGCTTCCGCGGATTACATGCCGCTGACCGTCGGCAACTCGTGGCGATACCGCGACCGCAACACCGACGAGGCTTACACCAACACGGTCACAGGCGTCCGGGAAGAGGCGGGTGTGTCCTGGTTCGTCATCAGCAACGAGTGGGGCGAATCGCTGCGGCGCAAGGATGTCTTCGGAGACGTGTTCCGCCGCTTCGAGTTCGCCGGGGAACAGGTCTACGGCGAACGCACGCTCGACCGGGACAGGCTCGTGGGAAGGCCCTGGCAGTCGCGGACGACGTTCCAGGACCCCGCTGGGAAGGTATGGGTGGACCAGGTCTGGTACCGGATCGAGTCGACGAGCGCGACCGTCGTGACGCCTGCCGGCACGTTCGTCTGCATCCTGACGCAGGCCGCGGGTGACACGGAGTTCGTCGACGGCGTCATCGAAACATGGTACGCGGACGGCGTAGGAATCGTGCGCGAACGCCGCGTCAACAGCACGTTCTTGCCGGAGTACGACTACGAACTGGTGAGCTACGACCTCATGGACTGAACGTAGTCAGGCAGCGTCAAGGGGCTGCCACGAAACGCCCGCAGTAGTGACACGCGTGCTTCTCCGACGGGCCGTCCACCGTCTCGGTCAGGACGGGCAGGCGTGGTTCGTGCTGCGTGACGCACGTCTCCGCATGACAGACGTGCTCCGCGCGCTCCTCGACATCTCGGCCCTGGCCGGCGAATCCCGGCCGATCCACGCGCCCCATAAGCATCGCCATGAGCGCCATGCGGATGGGCACGCCGTTGGACGATTGCTCGAAGTACGTGGCGCGCGGGTCGCTGTCGAGCTCGCGGGCGAGCTCGTCGACGCGAGGCAGCGGGTGCAGCACGAGGCAGTCCGACTTCGCGCGCCGTATCAGTTCCGCGTCGATGCGATACCGGCTCGCTATCTGCTGCACTTCGGCGGGGTCGAGCTCCTTAGGCAAGCGTTCCTTCTGCAGCCGGTTCACGTACAGCGCGTCGAGGTCGCCAATCACTTCGCCCGGCTCCTCGACGCACGTCACGTCCGCGCCGTACACGTGCTCCAGTCGCCACGCCTCCTCGGGTGGGAGGTCGAGCCCCGGAGGGGCGATCAGGACGATGTTGATACCGAAGGTCGCCAAGCCGTACACGAGCGAATGCGCTGCCCGCCCGAACCGCAGATCCCCGCAGACGCCCACGGTGATGGAGGACAGATCCCGCCCTGTCTTCCAAAGCGTGTACAGGTCCGTGAGCGTCTGGGTGGGGTGCTGGTTACCATCGTCGCCCGCGTTGATGACCGGCACGCGCGACTGTTGCGCGGCCACCTTCGCGGCCCCGGCCCAGAAGTGGCGGATCACGAGGATGTCCGCGTAGTTGCACACCATCTGGATGGTGTCCGCGAGCGTCTCGGCCTTTGCGAAAGAAGTCGCCTGTGGGTCGGCAAAGCCGAGCACGTTCCCACCGAGTCGGAACATCGCGCTCTCGAACGACAGGCGCGTCCGTGTGCTTGGTTCGTAGAACAGCGTGGCAAGAATCCTGCCTTTGCACAGGTCCGAGCCCATCTCGCGCATGACTTCCATATCGTGAGCGAGATGGAACACGCGCTCCATTTCCTCGCGCGTCACGTCGTCGATGCGGATGAAATCACGCACGGAGGAGCCCCTAGCGGAATAGGTCGGAATACGGCGTCGGGTCGGCAAACATGCCCGCGCTGCGGTGGTAGAACTCATCGTCTAAGACGAAGGCTCCGCAGTCGGGTTTCAGCCACGACGCCTCCGCGTGCGGGACCGATGCCAGGAGCGTTTCCCACGTCGCGTAGTTCTGAGGGCCGTTCGTCTCCATCATGCCCGCCCGGACGCCGGGAAACGCGGGAAGACGCGCCGCCACCACCTTGTTCCAGTCCACGAGCCACGGCACGCATGCGTTGTCTGCGACGAACGGTATCGCGCCCGCCTCGTGGGTAGCTTCGATCATGCCGAAGCCCATCGACAGAGTCTTGCCGGCCGGCTTGATCGCCATCGCCGCGTACCCCTGCTGCGCCCGAACGGCCACATCCGCCGGCGTGTGCAGGCTTTCGTCGGCGGCGAACCGCGACGGGAGGTCGCCTACGTCGAAATCGAACGCTTCGTCGAACGGCTCTTCGACGAGGATGATGCGATCCAGCATGTCGATCTTGGCGGCGTGATCGAGAAGGCGACGCATGCCGTCCTTCTCGCCGTATCGCCCGTTGGCGTCGAGGTAGTAGACGGGGTGTCCGCAGTCGGTCATGGAGGTCTCGTAGCGACGCGTAAGCTCGTGGAGTCGCGTCAGCCACCCCTGGTCTCTGTCCAGCATCTCCGAGTCGTCGCCGGGATGCCCGACCTTGATCTTCAGCACGAACGTCCCCGCGTCCAGCAGGTCGCGCACGCTCTCCATAGGCAACGTGTACCCGATGGCGGGTACCGCCGCGATCCGCTTGCGACGTTCTCCCAGGCACGGACGGCATGTCGACGGCACGAGGCTGTCGAACGACGACATGCCCTCGGTCCGGGCGTGGAGCATCCACAGCGCGTTATCCAGCGCCACCAGGGCGTTCAACGTGAACGTGCGTCGGAGGGCGGGGTTGCGCGTGACAACGCGCGCGTACTCCTCGACACGCGGGAGTATGGCGTCGAAGGTGTCCATGGGACTGTCGGCGTCGCATTCGCGCGCCAGCGCCATCCCCCGTTCGAGGATGGCGAGCATGAGGATGTTCCCGCCCACTTCCGTGTGCGCGCGGAACACATCGGGGTCCGACCACAGCGGCGCGAATCCGCCGACGCCGAACGCCTCGACGCCCTCCTCGGAACGCAGCCGCACGACCGCGTTCCACTTCTCGTGGAAAGCCGAGCCCTTGAAGCCGAACGGCCGAGCAAACGGCTCGCGCTGTATCTCCAGGTCGACGTCAGCGATGGTCATGCGGCTGTCCAGGAATCGCGGCTGCGGGCCGTCGGGCGCGCTCGGGAGCGGCTATGGCTGGTCCACCGTGGCGGGTACGGGCACGTCCAACTCGCGCGCGGCCTCGACGAGGCGCCCCCACGTCGATTCTTCAATGGGCACGCCTTCCGCCTCGCGCTGCGTCCGCGTGGTCCACTCGATCTCTCCGGGCAGGTATATCCTCTCGACGCCGGGCAGCGTCGGAGAGGACATGATCCAGTCGCACAGCATCTCCATCTCGTCCTTGTATTCGTCCAGGTCAATGAAGCTCTCGATCTTGATCGCCAGGCACAGGAAGCCGCTCCCGCCACGGGTGGGAGACGCCGCGCTGCACCCCGCCCACGACAGCCCGCCCGCGATCGCGTCGATCATCACGGCGAGGCCGTACCCCTTATAGCCCATGGGGCCGCCGAGAGGCAGCATCGCCACGTCGGGATCACTCGTCCTGGCCGGGTCGGTCACGGGTCTGCCGGATGAGTCGATGAACCACCCTTCGGGCATCTCCTCGCCGCGCTCTCGGCGAACGCTCGCCTTGCCCAGCGCCACCATGCTCGTCGTGATATCCAGCATCAGAGGGCGGCCGCCGTGCCGCGGCACGGCAACGGCGATCGGGTTCGGGGGCAAGCGTGGCGCCGTCCCGCCGAAGGGCGCAGCGCAGCGGGCGCCCCCGTTGAGCATAATGACGCCCACGCAGTCACGCTCCGCGGCGAGTGAGGCGAAGTCCCCGAGCCTGCCGATGTGGCTTGCCTGGTGCACGGCCACCGCGCCGAGGGTGTGTTCACGGGCTCGATCGACGGCCATCTCCATCGCGCGCCGCGCGACGACGATCCCTAGCGCGCCTTCGGCGTCGATCACGGCTGAGGCGGGGGCATTCCGCACGAACTTCAGTTCGCCCACCGGCTTCGTATGTCCGGCGCGCACGCCTCTCAGATAGCCCGGCGTGCGCATCATCCCATGCGAGTCGTGACCGAAGAGATTCGAGTCCACCAGATGATCCGTGACGATGGCCGCCTGCTCCGACGGGACCCCGGCGGCCTCATACAGGGCTCGCCCGAACGCGCGGAGCACGCTGTGCTCGATGGCTGGCATGTCCGCCACTCCTGACATGTGGGTATCGGCCGTCGCCTCAACGTCGCCTCGCGAACTTCTGTAGCCGTGGGCCGCCTTCGACTTCCGTCACGTACACGTCTCCGCGCGAGTCGACCCAGATGCCGTGGGGGCGCCATTTGAACCGGCCGGGCGCTTCGCTTGCTTCGCCTCCGCCCCACTCCGTGATCTTCTCACCCTCGAACGTCCAGATCGACACGCGGAATCCGTGCTCCGCAACATACACGACCTCGTCTTCGTCGTCGATGTAGATCCCGTCGGGCCAATGCAGGCCGGTCCACTCGTGCGTGAACGTCCCGTCCGTGTCGAAGAACTGGATGCGGTCGTTGGGGCGATCGGCAACGAGCACGCGGTCGCGCTTGTCGATCCGAACGCAGTGAGGGAGTACGAACTGACCCGGCCCCGTCCCGTGCTTGCCCCACGACCGCACGAGCCAGCCGTCTGGTGTGCACTTGTGCACACGACGGTTCCCGTAGCCGTCGGAGATGTACATGAACCCCTGGGAGTCGAAGTCGATGTCGGTCGGCAGGTTGAGCGGCTCGCCCTCGGCGCCCTTCTGGTCAGGCGTGCCGACCGTCATCAGGAGGTCGCCGTCGCGGCTGAACTTGTGCATGCAGTGCGTCTGGCGTTCGACGCAGAACACTGAGTCGTCCGCGTCGATGAGGAGGCCGTGGGCGTCTTTCAGGACGCCTTCACCCCAGGCGTGCAGAAAGGTCCCGTCACGGTCGTGGACGACCATCGGGTGATCGCTCCGGCTGTACACGTAGACGCGATCCTCCGAATCGCACGCGACGCCCGTGATCACGCCGAACGCCCAACCGTTAGGGGGCGTCCACCACTCCTCCACGAC
Source organism: Candidatus Poribacteria bacterium (assembly GCA_002687025.1). Taxonomy (GTDB): domain Bacteria; phylum Poribacteria; class WGA-4E. The sequence continues at coordinate 11,288 of NYZG01000211.1, read as the reverse complement.
ATCGTACGTGTAGTCGCCAGATCCGAACATCGCGATATCCCTCCCCGGGACGCCAGGCGGTGGGGCCGCCCACACCGCAGCTTCGCGCGTGTGTGGACGTCCGACGCGACGCGCGGGCCGGTCAGTCCTCGTAAACCAGGACGACGGAATCCGCCGCGGCCTTTCGCAGCGCGACCGCTTCCTGGTAATCCGCCGAGTTGTACCACTCGAGCGCCGAGGCGCGATCCGGGAACCTGAGCACCGCGGTCATCGGATGATCACTGCTGCCTTCGAGCTCTTCCACGACTTGCCCGCGGAACACGAGCTCGCCCGCGGACGCTTCCACGGTCGGCACGCCCTTCGCGACGTAGCCGCCGAAGCCGTCCGGGTCGGTGATCGTCAAACGCACGACAACATATGCCGCCATGTGCCTCGTCTCCATTGCTATTGGGTGCGATGCGGGCGCGGATCGCGCCCACCACAAGATACTCGGGCCGACGGAGCTCGTGTCAAGGACAGCACGCGGCGCCCGGTGGGCCTCCCCGCGCCACGACGAGCTTCTTGATGTCCCGGTAGCCGGCGCGTTCGGTCAGTTCCAGAGTTTCGGGGTCCAGGCGCGCGCGTATGGCCTCTGGCAGCGACCCGCCACCCGGGCTGAACTGCGGCTGATAGCGCAGCACGAGCACTCGACGCAGCCGGTCTTTCGGCTGCCACCGTAGCGTCCCGTGCGTAAGTCGCTCCGAGATCACCGCGTAGTCCCCTGCGCGAGGCGTGACGTTGATGATCCCTGCCGGCAGGTCGTCCAAGGTCTCGAACGTCGTGGCCCCGAACACGCCCGCGGGCCGGTCGAACGCCGCCTTGTGCGAGCCCGGCACGACGAGCAACCCGCCGTCGCCGGGGAGCACGTCGTCGAAGTACGGAAAGACGACGATCTGTTCGGCGAATACACGTCCGTCGCGGACGCCGTACTGTGGGACTGACCAGTGGAAGTCGTCGCGCGCGCAATGCAGCCCGAGAGGCCCCGTGTCGATCTGCATCGTCCCGCTGACTAGCCTCGGCCTGCCGTCCATGAGCTCGTTCACAACCGGCCAGATGCCCGGGTGCAGCGCGAATCGCTCCAACGCCTTGTCGAAGGCGAAGCCGTGCACGTGACGTCGTCCGTCCTTGCTGAACCCGTCGGGCAGTTCGTCGTCCGAGGCGTGTATGTAGCGCTGGGCGGCTTCCTGGGCAGCCGCCAACTCCGCGCCACCGAACACGTTCGGAACGTGCAGGTATCCCAGCGTGTCGAACAGATAGCGTTGCTCCTCGGTCATGCGTGGTCCAGTGGTCATGCCGCCAGAATACCACACTCGCCGGCCCGAACCACCGCCGACCCGCTGCCTCCGCACGCGGGTATTGGGGCGGCCGAGGGGCCGTCTAGGATCCGTTCGCACAGGTGCGACGGGCTCTGGCGACGCGCGCCGTTCACGCGTCACATGTCGCCGCGCGCCGCGGAGGCATGGAGCGTCCGCTGGACTAGGGCTGGAGCTGGCTGTCGATGGCCAGTGTCGCAGCGCTGGAATCTGAGTCGAAGATGATGCCGCCGCTCGCCTCCAGACCCGCCCTCATCTGACGGAAGTCGTCGATGAGGCCCGCGTCTACATGTGCCGTGGAGCTTGTTGTGAGCGCAACCGGCTTGTCGGCCGTCCGATGCTGGGCAGAATCCAGTACCGTTCGCCGGTCGTACGGTTCGAACCGCCTACCGATATACTCGGGCGAGAACTTGCGCCAGTCTGCCGCGAAGACCGCTACCTGCGCGTGGTCGATCGCCGCAGCCTTCATGTTCCTGATGTGCGTGGTGCGCGAGTGAACAACGCTCCCCTCGATCGCCGATGCCCCAAGCACCGTCGCGCCCAGTACGATGGCTGCGTCTTCCTCGACCCACCGTCCCTCCACCAGTGTCGCATCGACGAGCCCGGCCGCTGACGGAACGGCGATGTCACAGCGCCATCATTCTAGCGAGACGCGCCTGTGGCGGGTGTCTGCCAACCCGTCGGGAACGCCATGGCCGACGCGCCGCCGCATTAGCTGTTCGGCCGCGTTCGTCCGGCGACACGGAAGGCGAACAGCCGGGCCCGCCTCAGAACGAAGCGAAGAAGCAGCGGCCGGCCGACGTCGACCAGGGCGCCGGACTTCCACCGGATCGGATGTCGAACCGCATCGCCCGTGAGTGGGACGCAGTCAGCCACCGACAGTCCGGGCTGTACGGGGCCATCGGCCGACAACACCTCAACGCGGATCGACCCGCCTGTGGCATCGGCGTTGATCTGAAGCTCACCCTCAGGGACACGGAGCGGGACCGTCTCGACGGTACCCTCGGCCGCCCCCGCATCCAGCGAGACGAAGCCATCCAGCCGCCACGTCGCCCGACCGATGGCTTTAACCCGTTCCCTGAGAGGGCGACCGTGGGTGTGTCGCGCGCCGGTATAGTACCAGTGAATCTCGTCGCCCTCGACGATCGGCCGTGTTGCGGTCCCCATGATCATGCCGCCGTCGAACGCGCCGCTTTCTCCCCGCGGCAGCACGGGCGTTCGCTCCGCGTCGGGGTACTCCCAGTTGATGCCATCGCGACTGGATATCAGGTGTCCGTCGATGGGGCCATCCACCGGCATCTCATGTTCCCGCGCGCCGTCACCGGTAACGTAGAGCAGCCCGGCGATCCCGATGTGCATGTCGCCATATCGGAACCCGGACATGTTGTGGATCTCGGCCCGGATGGCGCCGTACTTCCGCGCGCCGACCGCGTCATCTTCGGGCGTCGCGCCGAGCATCGGTCGTAACGGCGTCCACGGGCCCGACAGGCGCGGGCTCTCGGTGTAGTGGACCATCCGCCGCGCGTCCCTGTCGGTCCCACGGGCGTGCGCATAGGCCCGGTAGAGCTGCGCACTGTCGTCGTAGACGACATTGAACGAGCCTTCGTTGTCTCGCTCCGCCACCGGGTCGATGTGAGCCGAATCATCCCATCGAATCCCGTCGGGCGACGTCAGCAGAAAGACGCCCCGATACCGTCGGCAGAAGCCGATGGCCTGGTAGCGCTTCCGCGGATCGGGTTCCTCGTCGTCACGGAAGACGTTCGCCCCGTGGAGGTCCCAGACGATGTTGTTGTCTGAGCTGCCGTCGAACTCGAAGATGCCGAGGTCCGGCTTTGTCCACGTCAGGCCGTCCTCGCTCTCGGCATAGCATGTCAAGTCACCACGGTCGTTCTCGACGAACTTCCGGCCGTGGGCGTCGTGCGTCTGCCCCATGTAAGTCGAGGGATTCCGGCCCGGTCGTGGGATGTAGAGGCCCGGCACTGTGTGCGCCTTGAACCGCCAGTGCGGGCCCATGCGGCACATGTACCACATTCGATACTTGCCCACCGACGCGTCGTACATCGTCGTCCCGTAGAGGTGCACGCGCCTGGACTGGTCGTCTCCGCCGTGCTCCCACGGCTTGTCCGGGTCTGGGCACAGCACCGGTGTTTCGTGTTTGACTCCCGGATGGACAGTGCGTATCACGCCGCGTTTGGACGCGATCAGCGTGTCATCGACGAACAGCTCCGGCCTCGCGTCGAGGACGGTAATCACGTCTGAACTCACAGCTTCCTTCCGAACGGCGCCGGTCTGGAACGTCCCGCGGCACTGCAACACGATCTAGGGCTTGGGAGCCATCGCCAGGCCGGTCTGCCACTCGTCGCCTCGCTTGCCCGCGTAGACCATGTAGCACGTGGCGCCGATCTCGATGACCTGCCCCGTGAGCACGCCGTCACAGTCCCACGCCTCCGGGTCGGCCGACGGCGTGAATATCGGGCTGTGCGGATTCGGCTCGAACGTGTGGAAATCCCGCGTGCGGACGTGCCCGATGCGCCAGGTCTCGCCGTCGTAGCCGCCGTACAGCACATGGAAGTACTCCGGCCCCCGGAAGAGCTCCGTTTCACGAACCGCCCGGCTGTCCCACACCTGTCCGCTGCCTGTGAACACGGGATTCCTCGGATTCTTCGTGACCGATGCCGGGTCACTGATGGGCGCCGTCGCATGGCACATCGTCAGTCCGTCCTCGTAGGACCGTGTCGCCTTGCCCGTGTAGACGACGTGGATGGTGTCACCCTCGACGACGGCCGAAGGGTGCGTGGACCCATCTCGCTCGTGGTCCGTGTCCGCGGCGATCACCGGGGCCGGTTGGACGCGTTCCCACTTGCCCATATCGCCATCGCTGACAAGCAGTCCCGTCTGCTCGGGCGCCGCGTGGCCCTTCCCTCGGTAGTACATGTAGTACTTGCCGTCAGCGGGATTCAGGAACGGGAAGGGGTACTCGACGGCGGCATCGTCGAACCCCTCCGCCGACGGGACGACAATGGGGTTCCGCGCGTCATGTTGGATGTCGGTGAGGTCGTCGACGGGGGCCGTGGCATGCATCAGCAGCCACCGCGCGCCGCGCTCGCGCCTGCACCAGTAGTAATGCACCGTGTCGTCGACGACGATGCCGTGCGTCGCCGCGGCCCACATCGGCGGCGGAAGGGCGATGATCGGGTTGCCCGTCTCAATCCGCTCGAAGCGGGCGAATGCCTCGAACGGGATCGCGTCGTTGCTTGTCTGCCCACCACCCATTGTGTCTCCTCTCACATCGTCGGCGAGGCGGCCGCCGGAAGCGGGCGCACGAACGCCTTGTCCCGTAGAATCCTCGGTCGGGGCGGGAGGCACAAGCTGGATGCCAGCGCTCGCGAGGCCGCAGACGAATGGCCGCGCGCGTTGTCTCTATCATGTTCCCGCGTGTCCCAGGATTGGCCCAGGACCTGACAAGGGGATCACGTTGGGACATGGGAACGCGTTAGCAGGAGAGGCAAAGGTAGCGCAAAGCTGCTCCACGAGCGACTTTGGGGAAGTACGCCCGGAGGGACTCGAACCCCCGACCTAGAGTTTAGGAAACTCCCGCTCTATCCTGCTGAGCTACGGGCGCACATGGCTCGCATGTAAGTATGCCACGGACTCCGCCGGGCGCAAACGTGCGTGCGCCCTCCACGGGCCTGGGCGGCGCCTGCGCGGGCGCCGCATACGGGGTGATGTCGGCGGGTGGCTCGCCGCCGCGTCCCAGCGCACACAGGATAGGGAGCCCCGCCATGCCCCAATGCGCCTGCCTGCCCAGGGCTGTACTCGCCGCGTGCCTCCTGCTCGCCATCGCTGGCGTAGCCCGTGCCGCGGCTCTGTCCGCCGACGATTTCGAGTCCGGCGGCCTGGCCGGATGGTAGGCTGTCACCGGCGACCGGCGCGTCGAGGAAGAGGAGACAGCCACTCCGCCCGCACCGACGGCGGCTCGTTCCGCACGATGAACATCGCCGCCAGAATGTTCAGCGATGTGACGATCACCGCGCGAATGTGGCAGGTCACGCAAGACCATGGCGCGAGTGTCTGCACCCGCAACGACCAGCATGCTGACAGTCGCGGCCGGCACAGCCGCTACTGGTTCGGCATCAGCGGGCCGCTAGAGGCGGCCGGATGGGGGACGTTCTCGCGGGGAGTCCAGACGGTGCAGGGCGTCCTCCTCGCGTCGTCGCCGCTGAACGCCTGGGTCCACCTTGAGGTGACTCTGACGGGGCGATCGGCGACAATGACGGCGCCCGTGGAAGGCGGCGACGTCGTAGGCGAGGCCGCCTTCGAATACCCGACCTGCCCGCCGCGACGAGCATCGATGTGCCAGAGAGCTACTTCGGCTTCATCGTCGGCGGAGCGTAGGTGCGCGTAGACGATGTCGTCGTGCGTGGCGACGCCGATTCGGTCGCCGTACAACCAAGACAGGGCGTCCCCGTGACGTGGGGATCGCTGCGAACGGCCCGGTAGACGACCCCAACATGCCCACGACAGCCCAATCACGTGAGGCGCGGAATGAAGATCGCGACAGTCGACCAATGCTTCCCACGCCGCAGAACTCGCCTGGTGAAAGTGACGACCGACACGGGACTGGCGGGATGGGGCGAGACGACCCTGGAAGGCAAGCCGAAGAGCACTGTCGCGGCCGTGGAGGAGATCGCGGAGTACCTCGTGGGCAAGGACCCCCTCCGCATCGAACACCACTGGCAGCACATATACCGGTCCGCGTTCTATCGCGGCGGAAACGTCCTGATGACCGCGCTCTCGGGCATCGACCAGGCGTTGTGGGACATCAAGGGCAAGCACTACGACGCCCCGGTCTACGAACTCCTCGGCGGCGCGGTGCGCGACCGCATACGCCTATACGCCCACTGGGGCATACGCAGCATGGAGGAACGCAGCCTCGAACACGCCAGGACACGCCTCGACAAGCTCCAAGAGCGCGGGTACACAGCGTATAAGGCCGGCCCCGGCGGAAAATGGCGAGCGCACGAGCCGCCCGCGATGGTCGACGAATTCGTCAAGCGCGCCTACCTGATGCGCGAGTGGGTCGGCCCCGAGATCGAACTCGCCTTCGATTTCCACGGTAAGATGACTCCCGCGATGGCGATTGAGGTGTGCCACGAGCTCAAGGGCATGCGCCCCATGTTCGTCGAGGAGCCGGTTCCGCAGGAGAACGTCGACGCTCTCAAGCTGGTGTCCGACGCCGTACCGTTCCCCATAGCCACCGGCGAGCGATTCCTGACCCGCTGGGGGTTCCGCGAATGCCTCGAGAAGGGCGCAGCGGCCCTCATTCAGCCCGACGCCTCGCACGTGGGTGGTATCAGCGAGCTCCGACGAGTCGCCAGCATGGCCGAGGTCTACTACGTCCACGTGCTGCCGCACTGCGCCATCGGCCCCGTCGCGTTCTCGGCGTGCCTGCAGGTGGACGCGGCGACACCGAACTTCCTCGCTCAGGAACAGATCGAGGCGGGACTGGGCGATGGCCTCCTGGTAGAGCCGTGGGAGGTAACGGACGGGCACGTCGACCTTCCCACACGGCCCGGGCTGGGCATCGAGATCGTGGAGGACGACCTCGCCGATGAGCCCCGCTACCAGGAAGAGCTCGGCGGCGAGTACTTCTACGAAAGCGACGGCAGCGTCGCCGACTGGTAGGATCGCGCATGCTTGCGCCACTCACCCCGGACCAACGCATGCGCTACGAGGAGGACGGCTATCTCCTCGTCTCTGGACTCATCCCAGACGGCATGTCCCGCGAGGCCGCACGAGCGATGTGGCGCATCCTGCACATGGACCCGTGCAATCCCGCCACATGGGATGACCCGCCGCCCGGCTTCGAACACGCCGTCGGGGCGAACCGCTACGACCTCTACGGTGTGCAAGACGCCGACGTCATGGCCTGCTGCACGGCCGCCTTCCTCGACGCGACGGCGCAGTTGCTCGGAGAGCCTGCGGAAGCCGTCCATTGCCCGGACGCAGCCCAGGCATTCCACCTGTTCCCAGTCGAACGCGAGTGGCGGGCCCCGGCGCCGCACGTCGACGGCATCCCACGCGAATGCGCGCACCGCACGTTCCCCGGCCCCTATCGGCTCACCGCTCTGGTCTATCTCAGCGATGTCGAACCCCACGGCGGCGGAACGATGGCGTGGCCAGGATCGCACGCGAAAATCGCCGCCCTCGCGGCGTCGGACCCCGAGAAGTACGAGTACCTCCACCAACTGCAGCCGGACATAGCCGCCCTGGACCTTGGTGAGCCGGTAGAGCTGACGCCTAGCCGCGGAGATGTGCTGTTCTTCCGCCACCTGTGGGCGCACGGCGGCACGCCTAACGTCTCGGGAACGCCTCGCCTCGCGATGCGCTGGCTCTGTTCTCGTGACTGCTGCCTGCGCTGGAGCAAGACGGACGCCTGGAACAACTGGTCCCCATAGACGCCCCGTGGAGAGGAACACACGATGCCCGGCCGCCCGAACATCCTGCTCATACAGACCGACCAGCAACGCTTCGACACCATCCACGCGCTGGGCAACCCCATCATCCAGACGCCCGCGCAGGACCGCCTGGTGGACGAGGGGACCTCGTTCACCTCGGCGTACTGCCCGTCGCCGGTATGCGTCGCGTCGCGATGCAGCATGCTGCTGGGCCAATGGCCGCATCGCACGGGATGCACGTCGAATACGCCGATGCCGCAGGACCGAACGTCGCTCATGGAGTACCTGAACGACGCGGGCTACCAGACCCACGGCATCGGTAAAATGCACTTCAGTCCCGACGGGAGGAAGATGTGGGGGTTCGACACGCGCGTCTTCTCCGAGGAAGGCTCCGGCGGCGACGACTTCACCGAGCACCTCGCCCGCGAAGGCTATGACCATATCGTCGCGCCCCAGGGCGAACGTAGCGAGTACTACTACATCCCGCAACCGTCCCAACTCCCCGAACGCCTGCATCACACGCGATGGCTGGGCGACGGCACGATCGACTTCCTCAGCCGTCGCGACCGCAACCGCCCGTTCTTCTGCTGGACGAGCTTCATCAAGCCGCATCCGCCGTTCGAGAACCCCGTCCCCTGGAGCAGGCTTTACCGAACCGTGGAAATGCCCCTGCCGTTCCTCCCGACCGACTATGAGGAGCTCCTGACGTACTGGAGCCACTTCCAGAACCGGTACAAGTACCGCGACCAGGGCATGGACATGAACCTGGTGCGCACCATGCGCGCGGCGTACTACGCGTGCATCTCCTTCATCGATCACAACGTCGGGCGCATACTCGCTGCGCTTGAAGAGGACGGCATCCTCGACGACACGCTGATCCTGTACACCGCCGACCATGGCGAGATGCTTGGCGACTACAACTGCTACGGCAAGCGCTCGTTCCTCGATCCGTCGGCGCGTGTCCCACTTCTGGCGCGCTATCCGGCCCGGTTCACGCCCGGAGCGCGGTGCGACACGCCCGCAAGCCTGGTCGACATCCTGCCGACGTGCCTGAACGCGGCCGGGCTCAACGCGACGGACGACCACGACGGCGCCGACCTCGCGGCGCTTGCGGGCGGAAACACGGGACGCCAGGCGATCATCGGGCAGTTCAGCGAAGGGGCTCGCGGCGTCTACATGCTCGTCACGCGCGAGCACAAATACGTCTACTCCGCGGCCGATCGGCGCGAATGGCTCTTCGCGCGGCTGCCAGGCCGAATGGAGGAGCGCAGCCTCGCAGGCAACCCGGCATACAACCGCGTCCTGACGGCGCACCGAGAGCGCATGATCGCGTGGCTGCGGGACGACGGCTACATAGAGCCGATCGACGGAGACGCATGGCGGGAATTCGACGCCCCGGAACCGATCCCGACCGACCCGGATGCCTGGCAGTTGTTCCAGGACGGTCGATCGGTGGCGGATCGCTTCCCCGACGGCTATGGTCCCTCGGTAGACACCTTGCAGCCGCCCCCGATCCGAGGCTTCTAGGGTCGGCGTGCTGCCGACGCGGCGCCGTAGGCCCATTCCATCCAACATCACCGAGAGCGGCGCTATGCCCCCGATAACCGACGCTGAACTCGGCGAGCGCCGCCAGGCCGCCGTCGACTGGATACTCCGCGCACAACGCGCGACCCCCGACGGCGGCGTCTCGGCCTACTACCACACGGCCGACGGCTACTGTCCCACGTCGTATCCCGAGGTCACCGGCTACATCGTCCCGGTGATGTGGGACATGCACGCCGAGACTGGCGACGAGCGCTATCGCAAGGCGGCTGCGGAGATGATCGAGTGGGTAACGTCGGTGCAGACTCCGAGCGGCGCGGCGACGTCGATGGATTTCCAGACGCTGTACGTCTTCGACACGGGGATGGACATCCTCGGCTGGGTGCGCGCGTATCGCGAAACCGGCCACGAGCGATGGCGACAGGCGGCCCAACGCGCAGGCAACTGGCTGGTAGACACGCAGCGCCCCGACGGCCACTGGACCACCACGCCTGACAGCGGCCAGACGCACACGTACCACACACGCGTCGCGTGGGCGCTCCTGCAACTGCACGAGGCGACGGGCGAGCACGCCTACAAGGCGGCGGCCATCCGCAACCTCGAGTGGGCGGCGGCGCGCCGCCAGCCGAACGACTGGCTGACGATCGCGCCGACCCGCGAATCGACGCACTTCCTGGCCTATGCCGCACGCGGGCTCTTGGAGGCCGGAGACATGCTCGACAACGGGGAGTACCTCGAGGCGACACGGGGGATGGCTGACGCCGTGCTCAGGTCGCTGTCCGACGATGGCTACCTGCCCGGCGCCTTCGACGGCGAGTGGGAGCCGGCCGAGCCTTCGTGCTGTCTCACGGGCAGCCTCCAGTTCGCGATCATATGGGCGAATCTCGGCCACATCACTGGTAACGCAGCCTACGCCGACGCCGCCCGGCGAACCGTAGGGTACGTGTCACGCTTCCAGGACGTCGACCACGCCGACGGCGGCGTGCGCGGCGGCATCGCCGGGTCGGAGCCGATCGACGGCGCGTACGCCCCCGACTGCTACCTCGCCTGGGCGGCGAAGTTCTACATAGACGCCGTCAGCAAGCTGCTAGACCGCAACGCCTAGTCCAGCGGCGCGTCCAACGTATGCCGTTCGCCGTCGCGGAGCACGACGAGTTCCACGCGATCGCCTTCGGAATACGTCATGCGCACGCGGGTCTCGGCTTCGGCGTGTGTTTCGCGCTTCGTGCTGCCGTCCATCTCGACGATGATGTCGCCGTTGCGCAGCCCGGCTTCGATGAGGCCTTCGCTGGGAATCCACCGCACCTTCCGCGCGAGGGTGGTCGTCGGCAGTCCGACTGCGCGCCGCTCCTCGTCCGTGAGGTCGGGCGCCCACACGCCGAGACTGGGCCGCATCGGCCAGATCGACGCGCGCCACGAGATGTCCGACGCCGTCCAATCACCCGACACGTCCAAGACGACGGTACGCCCGTCTCCGTGCCGCACGGCCCTCACTTCGACTGTGCTGCCGGCCTCGGCGCGGAACAGCACCCATTGGATGTCCGCGATCGACAGGATCGCCTGACCGTCCATCGCGATGATCTCGTCGCCCGCGTGAAGCCCTGCGCGGTGCGCCGCCGAGCCGGGGAAAACGGCCTGCACGACGTTGCCCGTATCCGCGTCCACCGCCATCCCGACGTTCTCGGGCAGCGGGTACACGTGATCGTAGAAGTCGGCATTCTTCCACGTGCCGGCCTCTGCCGCGATGCGCTGGAAGCCGTCGTTTATCATGTGGCAGTGAACGCACCCCTTGCGCACGTCCTCCTCGGCGACCGTGTGTTGCAGTGTAGGAATGTCGCGTGGACGACGGTACTCCCCGGGCTCGCCGCGCTTGCCTTCGAAGAGCGCCTTATTGGCGGGATAGCCCGCGTGCAGCTCCAGCGCGCGCTGCAGCGCCGTCTTCAGCCCCGCGATGGAT
>NYZG01000210.1 GCA_002687025.1 Candidatus Poribacteria bacterium | reverse complement strand
TGCATGATCCCATGGACTGCCGTGAACACCACGTAGCCGGCCCCAGTGTCGGTCACGATGTCGACAAGAGCATCGACGTCGAAGTCGCTCACGGCCTCCGGATAGGGCTTCTGTGGTCCACGCAACGGCTGAGTCGTGGTTGACCAATGGAACATCACGCCATACTTGGCGCCGACAAGCCAATCGGCGCCGGCCCGGATCTTCCGCGCTCTTGCCTTCGCGACAATCATCGCCTGCTGAGCGGGTGGCGAAATCAGCTCAAGAGAATGAACGCGGACGACTTCGCCCCTCTTCACCTCCCCGACGCGGCGAAGTGTGATCGTGCTTGTTCCCGCGGGCAGACGTAGCGCGCCCTCTAGCGGAATCTTTTCGAAGCCCTGCTCTTCACCCAGCCATGCCCCTGTTTCACGGACCTCCCAAACGAGTTCACCCGATCCCACGGCGATCTCGAACGTTGCGCCTGCCGCGCGTTCGCCGGCGGCGTAGGTGATCGCGACCGTGTAGTCGTAGGCTTGGAGCAGGCTGACCTTCCACGAAGCGGAGTCTCCTGGCGTCTTCCAGCCCTCAATCCAGTCCTGTGCCGGCAGATGACAAGGTCCGCCACTCATCTTGGCGCTGTCACCGAAGAGGCGAACGACGGCTGACGGGTCCGCCTCAACCAGTCGAGGCGTCTGTAGTTCGGCGGGGTCCCCCTCGATGTCAAGAACGACGATGTCATCAACGCCGCTATGGAACTCAGAGGGCAGCACAAGCAGAAGGCCCCAAGGGTGCTGCCGCGCGAGTCCCCAAGAGGAGCCGTCGACTGCTTCATCCCCCATGATCCAGGCGTTTGTCACTACCCGGTCGGTGACGGCCGGCAGGAGGAGGTTGTTTTTCCCATTCCAATCCAGCACGTGGACGTAGATTCTTCCGTCCCTGTACGTGGTCACGTAGTGGTCGGTGGGCTCAAAGGGGCCGGCTCGGGTCCCAACGACCGATTCTCCGTTTTCGTCCATCCACTCCCTGATCGCTGTCTCTGCGCTTGCGGACGTGGGAGGCATCCGACCGCCTAGCGTCGGATCGACGCTTTCGCCTAAATGGCTGCCCACCCCACGCACCATGTCCCTGATCAGCCTTGCGGCGTCCAAAGAGCGCGGCCCGCTGATTCCGTGCTGGTCCCGCACCCGTTCCTCTTCCTGGCTATGCATGTCCCCCGACTGCTCCAGTGCCTGACAGAGGCAGGTACGCAGCGCGAGAAGGAGAAGCGCCACAAGAGTGGCTCGCCAAGGACGGAACGCAGTCATGGAGCTGCCTCTCAGCTCTTGGGCGGACGGCGTGGACGGCACGATTCGCGCAAGCGACAACAGCCAAAGACGATCGCGCACCCGGATGCTTCGCGTCCCTTGGCACGGGAACCCGCAGTCGGTCACCGGCCCTTCTCTCCTGCCACGGACCCGACTGCTCTCGTGCTGCCGACGATAGAACAGAATATCTGAACTGTGCAATTGGGCCCAGGAAGGACCCAGGTATCATGCGGGTTCCGGGCTGCGCCCCGCCGCCAGCGATTTCCCGTAATGCTCACTTGGGAGCGGCCTTCACGAGCATATGACGCCGTTCACAGAGCCGATCTGTCGGATTCCGGCGAGACTTATTAAGTTCCCGTTCTGTTCAATTGCCGCCGATATGTCGCCCCAACGGCGCAAGGTGGGCACTTGCCGATAAGCGCACCTATGTCACCATCGGGCGTGGAGTGTACTGGTTGAGATCCGGATCTCGCGGATCTGCGCCACGACTTCGTGGGAAACGGCCAGCAGGCGTGTTCGTTGCGTCGGGAGACCGGAGACGCTAGCTTGGCACGCGTGCGCAGGTCCGTGTCATCGTCTTGGCGGAGTCTCTTCATGCCGGATAACGAACTCTACCGCGAAACGCATCGCCCTCAGCTACACTTCACGCCGCAGCGGGATTGGATGAACGACCCGAACGGCCTCGTCTATTTCGATGGGGAGTACCACCTCTTCTTCCAGCACACGCCCGGGAGCCTGAGGCATGGACCCAACACGTGGGGGCACGCGGTCAGCACGGACTTGACCCACTGGAAGCAGATTCACCACGCGGCGCTGGATATCGACGACATGGGCTGGATATGGTCGGGTTCCGCCGTCGTTGACCACGACAACACTTCGGGGTTCGGGACAGCGGACACGCCGCCCCTCATCGCGTTCTACACCGTCGGCGATACCCGCGTGACACCTCGGAAGGACTGCGTTCAGGCAATTGCCTTCAGCAACGACCGCGGACGCACGTGGACCAAGTACGACGGTAACCCGGTTCTCGGACACATCCGAGCGCAGAATCGCGATCCCAAGGTCATCCGTCATGAGCCGTCGGGTAAGTGGGTGATGGCGCTGTTCCTCGACGAGAACGACTACGCGCTGTTCGCCTCGGACGACCTCAAGTCGTGGCGACACATGCATGACCAGACGCTGCCGGGCGTCGCGGAGTGTCCTGACATCTTCGAGCTACCAGTCGATGGCGATCCTGCGAATACGCGCTGGGTGTTCTGGGGTGGCAACGGCGGCTACATGCTTGGCGGGTTCGACGGCCGGACGTTCACACCGGAGACCGACGTTCTCCACGCCGAACAAGGCGCCAACGGCTATGCGGCGCAGACGTGGAGCGACATTCCGCCGGAGGACGGACGTCGCATCCAGATATCCTGGATGGCGGGAGGCAAGTATCCCGCGATGCCATTCAATCAGCAGATGTCCTATCCGGTAGCGCTGACGCTTCGAACGGTCGCGGACGGCATTCGGCTCTACCGAGAACCTGTGCGGGAAATCGCGGTCCTATACGACAAGACGCACGCGGAGTCCGAGATATCACTCGCGGCGAGAGAGATACGGGTTCTCGAAGAGACGGGCGACCTGTTCGACGTGTCGTTCGAAGCGGACGCTGCACCTAACGTCTCCTTTGGGATCGAGGCGCGTGGCAACCTCGTCACCTGCAATATCGCGGACGAGACGGTGTCCTTCATGGACAGGGCGGCCACACTACGCGCCATCGACGGGCACATCAGAATCCGGTTGCTCATCGACCGGACGTCGCTGGAGATCTTCGGTAACGACGGCGAGGTCTCCATGTCGTTCTGCTTCCTGCCTGAGGCCGCGGACTGGAGTCTCGCGCTGCACGGTGGCGACGCGGGCGCCCGGATCCGCGATCTGACCGTGCGCACGCTTCGGTCCAGCTGGAGAGTATAGGCTACGACACCTCGGCCAGGCTGCTTCCTATGCCACTCCCTATGTGGTCGGACACCGATCGACAACTGGCCTTTCGAGGAGTGAAAGGAGGCGACATAAGAGGGTCTCCCTCTCTTTTCGTGAAAGGGGGTTCAGGGAGTGGCTGGTTGGGGCAGCACACGCTTCCGAAGCAAGTCGAATGCGGCGCGCCCGTACATCTGCCGCTTGATGAGCTTGAGCCGGTTCACTTGACCCTCGGTCTGCCCATTGCTCCACGGCAGCAGTAGGGCGTTTCGCACCGCGTCCAGATCGCGCATGATGCCGGAGCCGAACCGCCGGAAGGTCGTGATCCCTCCCTCACGGACATCGTTGATCCAGGACATCAGTTCATCGCACTGCTGCTCTCGGACCATCGCCATGAACCGCTGCACGAGATCGTAGACGGCGCGAGCGTTGGTTTCGGCGCGGAACATCCGCTCGAGCGTGTCTCGATCCCGCTCGGTCAGATCCGTGGGATTCCGCGTCATGAGGCGTGCTGCGCGTTGTGGCGACCAGGGACGCACCTTCGTCCCGGTGACACGTCGTGGACGCTCTGGGCGAAGCATCTCTGCGATCCACATCGTTACCCACCGGTCGGTACCCGAGTATCCCTGAGCGCGGATCTCGTTCGCGATCGCTGTCCCGTTGCGACAGCCCGCGGCCCAACGCGCACGAATGTACGGCTTGTAGGGGTCCAGCTTGCCTGGTCGAGGCGTATACTCGGCCGAGGGCGGGCAGCAACCCGCACGAATGTAGCGCTGAACCGTGCCTATACCGACTCCAAGGCGCTCTGCGATGTCGATTTGGAGCCACCCCTTGGCATACAGGTCCATCACGGCTTGATAGCGGACGAGACGGCGTCTATACCCGGGAGTCTGCGCGGCTGCTGGACTGGCGGTGGAGCGGTCCTTATCGACCATTCCAGCAGCGGCTCTCAGACAGGCACGCTTGCTAGCCAACCACCGCTGGAGCGTGTCTCCCAAGTTCTTCAGCAAATGCCATCGGTCGGCGACTGGGATAGCATCCGGCGCGCCGTCTTGGACTCCCTTGATGTATTCGGGGTCGCGATCTCGGCTTACGATCTCGACCCGGGATGCTCCTTCAGCCACCCTTCCACAGTCTCTGCGGTTGCATCAGGCAGGATGTCGACAACGCGCCGTCGCTCAAGATCGACCAAGATGGTTCCGTAGGTGTGTCCCTTGCGCTTTGCCCAGTCGTCGACACCCAAGACACGAGGCGTCGATGCGGCAGCTTCGGGAGCACGTCGGATCATCCGCAGGAGCGTGGCTGGGCTGGCGGGCATCGCCAACGGAGCCAGCAGTCGGGATCCGCCTTCTCCTCCCGCAACAAACGCCACATGCAACTGCTGGCCAGCGAGCCGATGAGTGCGCCGTGCGTAGGGTGCTAGGAACGGGTGTAGTCTCTCAGTGAACGTCCGTCGAGGACACGGCGCAGCATCACAGAAGAAGCGTCGCACCGTGAGCATCAGACGGACCTGGTACCCGCACACTGGTAGGTCGGCAGGCTGTCGAACGTAACGACTGTGAACGCGCGGCGACGGACCACCGCATTTAGGACAGGGGCATTCTAGGCGAGTCGAATGCATCTCGATGATGATGGTTCTGTCGTCGACGCACGTGGCGTCCACAACCAACTCACACGTCTTGGGTAAGAGGGCTTCAAGCAGCACGCGACGACCTCCATAGCAGCTGATTCCTGGGAGAAACAGGCTACGGAAATCCACTTCTCACGAAAAGAGAGGGAGACCCGCTTATGTCCCATCGAGCGCCGCCAACGCCGCCGTGTCGGGTCCTCGGCAGTCACCCCTGTCAGGTGATCCGATTCTTGGAAAGTCAGGCGTCCTCCACAGTGATGCTCATATCGTCGCCGTTGGATAGCGCCGGAGCGCCAAACCCCGTCAGCGCAGCGCCCGACTTGATCGCGTCGAACAGCGTCGTCGTGCCGTCCTCGGATAGCCGCCACGTGAGCAGGTAGCGATCCGGGTCGTCGCCGAGCATCCCGATGTGCGTGAGCGTCTGGTCTAGCAAAGCGAGTGTGTTCGCCAGGCAGACGCGCTCCGCATGCTCGAGGTCGTCCAGTTGTGCGCGGGAGAGGCCCTTTCGCGTCTTCTCGTTGCGTCGGAGCGCGGCCCGCGTCTGCTCGGCGTCGATCGGGATGCGATACATCACCTCCACCCCATCGACCATGAGCGAGAAATCGAACGTCACGCGGCCGTGGCGGCGACGTGGGATCACTTCTACCGCGCCGTTGGCTTCCAGAAGCGCGACGATCTTAGCGATGAGCGAGTGGGCGTCCTGGGACGTGCTGTAGTTGGGGATCGTCTTCTTGCTGTAGTCCCTCATGGTCACCTTCCGATGAGAGGGGGTATGGCACAACGCGCACCACCGGCAGTCGCTCCCACAGACTGATCAGACCTGCGGCGCGGGGCCAGATGCGCCAGCCAGCATGGCTTCGCTCACAGGGCGATAGTCTACGCGGCCGTCTCGCATGACATAAGCTGGGAGGCAGGTCGGGAACTACGCTCGCGCACCGGCCCGTTGACTGAAGGGCAACCGTACGGCACGATGAACGCAACCGCCCAGGAGGCGGGAACAAACACGGTCTGAAGTAGAAAGACCGCCCAAGGGAAGTGGAAAGCCCAGGCGGTCCTTCGAAGATGCTTCAAGAGCAATGTTCGTCGCTACCAACGGCGAACATGGCAACCGATGATTTGCGTACCCGTTCCGGCACTGAGAATTGTAACCCGGCGCCGGCCCGTGCGCAAGCGTAGAGACGACAGCGCATTCGAGAAGAGCACAAGAAACCCCCGCGTGTAGGCGGGGGCATCTCGAACACAGGCGATCTCTCGCCCACGCTCTTAGTTGTTGAGGGCAGCTTACGCCACGGGGAGGGTCGCCGCCAAGGGGTACACGATGGCGGCACAGCTCGCGACGGAGACCGACGACCGGCACGAAACGAGGCGACGGAACTGGTTCCACCTCAGCAGGGGATGGAAACGGCATCCCGCGTGGCGCACGATGACGCCCGCGAATCGGGTCGTGTTCTACACGATCCTCGACATCGCCAATGAGATGTGGTTCCCCGACAGCGTTCAGCTCTACAAGGCCGAGCTCGCCGACGAATCCGCGACGTCGACGAGAACGGTGAAGCGCGCGCTCGAGGAGCTGCGTGACGCCGGCGTACTGCACTTCGGCACGGTCGAGGAGGACAGAGACCGGCGTACCGCCGTGCGGATCCGCATCGACTACGACGCCCTCACCAGGCTCGGAAGTCGGCGATCTGCCGAGTCAGGCGCGAGGAAGTCGGCAGAATGCCGACATGACGTCTCGGAAACTCAGCGGCCGTGCGGGTCTCCGCCGACCCAAGTACAACTCCAGAAGAAACAACCAGATTGTCCTGGCGGACAACTTCGTGTCCCGGAGGTGGGAGGAGGACTTCGCGAGGGCGACCTGTGTCCCAAATGCCAGACGCATCGACTGACCGTGAAGTTCAAGACCGACGCGGCACACCGGACCAAGCAGCGTTTTCTCGCCTGCTCCGGCTATTCGGCCGGCGGTTGTCGTGGGTTCACGTGGAATCTCGGGTCGACCGGCTACGAACCCTCTCAACGCGTCCTGTCACAGGCGCTTGTCGGGGCGCGTCATGTGCCGGGTCGACCGGCGCTCGTGCAGGAGACCTTCGCTGCGGCGCAGCGGGTCGAGGAGAACGCGGCGTCTACTGCGTCCGACCGCCCAACAGACCTGTCCGAGTGGCTCTCCACGTCGCGCTATCTGCCCGAAGACCTGATGCTGGACTCCCTCGACGGCGTGGCGCCGGATTTGGCGGCGCATCACCGTTCCCAGGGGAGTGACAAGCATGCCATCCTGCGGGATGTGAGGGGTCGGCTATGAAGCGACGGAAAGACTCGACTGCGCGGCAGATGACGACGGACGACGAAATCCGTCGGCGTCGCGACGAGGTGATCCGGGAAGCGCGGGCTCCCAAGGCCGCCCCGGTGGAGATCGACGTCCACGACATGTACGTCTTCATCGGTCGGTGGGGTCGGGCGTGGCGCGCGTGGCAGGAATCCGACCACACGACCCAGGAGGAGGCGGACCTGCAACGCCTGTGCAACAGCCTGGACGTGTGCGACACGCTCGAAGGTCTGTGTCGCCGCTACGCGGGCGAGGAGCGGTCGGAGATTCTCGACGTCGCTTGCTTCGTGGTGGGCCGGGATATCGAGCGCCGTATGAACCGTCCGGAGGGCGCGCTGCCATCGCGGAGGCGATAGGACACCCGTGTCGGTCTCGCGATTTATGCCGTGTACCGATCCCACCCAGGGCGACGAAACGCCACCATGGGCTTCCTGTTGCGCCGCCTGTACGCCGGAGCGTCCCTTTCCGCCATCAAGGCGCTTGTAGCCGCCCGCCGTGGTAACGATCCCGCCTGAAGTCCCGTCCTACAGGTGACTGACCGACTGACCGACTGACCGACTGACCGACTGACCGACTGACCGACTGACCGACTGACCGACTGACCGACTGACCGACTG
>NYZG01000209.1 GCA_002687025.1 Candidatus Poribacteria bacterium | reverse complement strand
CGCCCGGCCAGTGGCGCTGGCCGTACCTCGTGTTCGAGTTCGTCGAAGGCGTCAGCATTGGAGAGGCGGCTGACCGCGTGTCGCACACGGATCGGCTTCAGGTCGCGCGGGAGGTCGGCGGCATGACGCGCTCCTTGCACGCGCAGCACATCCCCGCAGCCGGGCCGTTTGCGCCAACTTGGGACGAATACCGCGACCTGCTCGACCGTCAACGCGAGCGATGCGCCGAGAACCACCGCGAGTGGGGCGATCTCCCCGACTACCTGGTCGACCAGATCGACGACTACCTCGCGCCCACGGAATGCCTCATCGACGCAGGGCGTCGCGCGCACCTCATCCACGCCGACATCACGGCGGACCACATCCTCGGGGCGCTGACCCCGGACGGCTGGCGCACCACGGCTCTGATCGACTTCGGCGACGCGATGGTCGGCGACCACCTGTACGAGTTGGTGGCCCTCCACCTCGACGTATTCCGTGGCGACACGGGCCTGCTGGCCGCTTACCTGGACGCTTACGCGGTAGACGACGCCTTCTGCCGCGCGCTGCCGCACAGGGCTATGTCCACCTGCCTCCTGCACCGCTTCGACGTCCTGTCCACGCTCCCCGGCCTCGGGCACGACCTCGCCGGCATCGAGTCGCTGAGCCACCTCGCCGACGCCCTTTGGACCTTGCCCGAGGGTGTATGAAGGCGTCACGAACGGGATCCGCGGGCCGCTACGGCCGTCGTCGTCCGCCGTACCGAGCGTTGGGCGGCTCGAGTATGTTCACCTGGCGCGCCGACAGACCATCGTACTCCGACGCGTCGAAGTAGCCCGCCGCCCACGAGACGGGGTGCGGGCTGAACTTGTAGAACGCCGTGCGCCGCTCGCCGGAGCCGCGCCACGGCAGCGTTCCGTGCGTCAGCGCTTCGGTGAACACGACCGCCGTGCCCGCCGGTCCCGTGAGGTGGTCGACGCGCGGATGCGCCTCCTCGAGGTCGCGCCACTCGTTTGGGAAGTTGAAGTTGCTCTTGTGGCTGCCGGGGATGACGCCCGTGCCGCCGTCGCCGGGGTTCACGTCGCGAAGGTTGTAGGCGACCACCGTCAGGCCGTTGTACATGCGGCCTCGGTGGTGGCGGTAATACTGCGCCGGATCGAAGTAGCCGCTGGAGCCGTGGAGCGTCGTGCCGATGGGCCCTTTGCCGTCGCGGCACACGTCGAGGAAAAGGTGGTCGAGTCGGAACCGGTCACCGACGATCTGCTCGAGTTGCGACTGCAGACGGGGGTTGTCCACGAGATCGCGATACGGCTTGCCCCAGCTCAGCAAGCCCCCGAACCGATGCGTTCGCGCGTCCGAGGCCTTCTCGGCGATCTGCTCGTCGAGTATGGCGTTCAGCAGTTCGAGCTGTTCGGGCGACAGCGCGTCGGGCACGACGATGTACCCTTGCAGGTCGAACAGGAAGCGGTCTTCGTCGGTCATCTGATTACCCATTGTTCACGCCGCCGTATGTCGGGCCGACACGGCCTCCGTAGCGGGCGTTGGGGGCCTCCAACGCGGCGCGTTGCGCGTCCGTGAGGTCGTCGAAGGCGTCCGCGTCGTAATACCCCGCGGCCCAGGACAGCGCGTGCGGGCTGTACTTGTAGAACAGCGTCCGACGTTCGTCGGCGCCGTTCCAGGGCAGCGTGCCGTGTATCAGCGCCTCGGTGAAGATCACGGCCGACCCGGCGGGGCCCGTCACGCGGTCGACGCGGGGATGCGCGTCGTCCAGTTCCCGCATCGACTTGGGCATGGCGTTGTTGCTCTTGTGGCTGCCGGGCATGCACCCGAAGCCGCCGTCCCCCTCGTTCACGTCCTTCAGGTTGTAGACCAGCGCGATGAGGCCGTTCGCGAACGACTCGCCGTCGCAGCTGTAGTAGAAGCAAGGGTTGAACGGAACCGGCCCGGCGTGCAGAGACGTGCCGATCGGCCCTTTGCCGGCGCGGGTAATGTCGGCGTACTCGTGGTCCAGGCGGAACTGCGACCCGACGAGCTCCTCGATGTAAGGCCGCACGCTGTCCAGATCGATCAATCGGCGGTACGGCTCGCCCCAGGGCAGCATGTGCACCCATCGGTGCGTGCGCATGTCCGGCTCGCAGTCGTTGGCGACGCGCTCGTCCATGAGGGCGTTCAGCTCGCGCAGGTGCTCGGCGCTCAGGGCGTCGGGTATCACGAGATACCCCTGGAGGTCGAACATGTAGCGCTCGTGGTCTGTCATCGGGTTCTCCGCTAAACGACAGGGACGCGCACGGGTCGGCCTGTCTGCGCCGACTCGTTCGCCGCGACGGTGATCGCGCACGTCTTCAGCCCGTCGGTGTAGTCGGACAGGACGATGGACGGGTCGTTCTGCTGGATCGCCTGGATGAACGCCTCGTCGATGGACCCGGGCAGCGCGTGGGGATACTCGGGGATCTCCGCCGCGCCCTTCGGCAGCACGACCGGCCCGTCGCCGAGGCCGTACTGCACGCGCAAGTGCCCCTCGACGATCAGCTCGATGCGCGACCCGCCGCCGCCGTCCGTCAGGGCGGACGATGTCGTGATGTACCCGATCGCGCCGCTGGCGAATTCGAGCATCACGACTTCGGCGTCGGGGATGGTGTTGTTCTCCGCGTCCGTGTTGACGCGTAGCGCTTCCTTCTTGTAGACCTCGACGACGTCCCCGGCGAACATCCGCAGCAGGTCGAGCTGATGCGTAGCTTGCTCGTGCAGCATGCCACCCGAGCGGCTCATCACGCGCCACCAGTGGTCCGGCCCGCCCGCGATTCCGCCCCAACGCTCGGTAACGGCCATCGTGATGGCCTTGTCGGCGAGGAAGTCGCGCACCGCGCTCGCCGCGGGCTGGTAGCGCAACTGGTACCCCACGCACGACAGCACCCCCGCCTTGTCGATGGCTTCCTTCGTCTCGTAACCCCGGTCCATTTCCATGACGACCGGCTTCTCGACGAATATGTGCAGACCTCGCGCGGCGGCCGCGGCCTCCGCGCCCTCGTGGGCGAAGGGCGGGAGCGAGAAGTAGCAGACATCGAGGTCGACATCGTCGAGCATGCGACGCCAGTCGGTGTGCGCCACGCCTCCGTGCTCCGCGGCAGACGATTTGGCGCGGTCCTCGGAGATGTCGCAGCACGCGGCGATCTCGACCTCGTCCATTGCCGCAAGACGGCGCAGATGCCCCTGCGCGTTGCCGCCCGTGCCGACGTACCCAACTCGCAACATGGAATCTCTCCTCCGAGACGCGTGCCCGCGCCGGTACGGGAAGCGGAGTGGCCGCTGCCGTCGCGCGGGGTGGAGGATAGGACAGTTCGCGGGCTGGGCTCAACCGGCCGGGAGTCGCGTCAGACGGACAGGTCCGAGACGTCGTCCAGCGAGCAGCGGAGCGCGACGCATACCTGAGACAGCGCCTGGCGCTTCGTGCGCCGATCGTCCACCAGCAGCGCGCGGTACAGCGTCGACGAGCCGACCGTGCGGGCCAGCTTCCCGAGGCTGGTGCGGCGCGACGCAACGACGGCGTTGAGCTTGTCGATGTTCGGCGTGCGGGGCGAGGCGAGCGCGGACACGGGCGGCAGTTGGCTGGTCGGCATCGTGGCATCCAGTGCGGGAGCGGAATCATGGCGATGGCCTATATGGGTAACGCGCCAGCGACCGATAGGTTCCATCCTGCCCCGGATAAATCGCGCCTAAATCGGGAACTCCTTGTTGCCCGCCGTCAGCCCGCCGTCGATCGTGAACACCGCACCTGTCGCGAACGACGCCTCGTCGGACCCGAGGAACAGCGCGCAGTTGGCGATGTCCTCGACCGATCCGAGCCGCCCGAGCGGGTAGAAAGCCGCGATTTCCTCCCAGATGCCTGGCGTTCTCGCGAGAATCGGCTCCCACACTTCCGTCTCAATCGACCCCGGGCAGATCGCGTTCACGCGGATCTGGTGTTGGCCCTGCTCGACGGCCATCGACTTCGTGAGGGCGAGGATCGCGCCCTTCACGGCGCTGTACACGTGGATGCCCTGCAGCCCAAACATGCCGTTCACCGACGAGATGTTCACGATACTCCCGCCGCCGTTGGCCTGCATGCGCTCGACTGCGGCGAGCGAGCACTCGTACGTCCCCTTCAGGATCACGTCGATCTGCGGCTGCCAGTCGTTCTCCATGATGTGCTCTTCGCCGCAGATCGCGTTGTTCATCAGGATGTCGGGCGGGCCGTAGGCTTCATCGCAACGAGCGAACAGTTCCGCCACCTGCTCGGAGTCGGACACATCGGCCCGCACGAACGTCGCCTCGCCGCCCGCGGCGCTTATCTCCGCGACGGTCGCCTCGCCGCGTTCGACATTCACGTCATCCACGACGACCCGTGCGCCCTCCGCGGCGAACCGCGTCGCCGTCCCCTTGCCGATGCCGCGCGCCGCTCCTGTGATGATCGCCACCTTACCCTCGAGTCGCATGTCGCGCCCCTCTGAATGCGAGTGTCCCGGCCGGCCCTCACCCTCGCGCGCCGGTCGAGTTGGCAGGCGCGACCGGCGGCGCGTGGATTCTGCGCCCGGCGGAGCGTCGCCGCAAGGAGCCGCGCGCCATAAACCCGCCACACGGTAGGCGCCACAGGGCGCTTCGTGCGGACGCGCGCCGCTTTACGTCGTGATCGGGTACGTGCCGTACGTGTGGCACGCCTCGTAGAACGCCAGCGAGTTCTCCAGCGGTGTCGACGGCGTCAGCTCCGACGATGAACCGATGAACAGGCCGCCGCCCGGCGCCACGACGCGCATGTCGTCGCGCACCGTGGCGCGTATGTCGTCGGGTGTGCCGAGAGGCAGGAGCTGCGAGCAGTCGATGCCGCCCACCAGTAGCAGGTCGTCCCCGTAGCGCGCGTGCAGCTTCTGCAGCGTCATCCCCGCCAACGGCTCGATGGGATTCAGCCCGTCGATGCCCATGTCCATCAGGTCGTCCATGATCTCCCAGAGGCATCCGTCGCTGTGGTACACCACCTGGATGTCCGCCGCATGCAGAATGTCCACACAGCGCTTCAGCATCGGGACGAACGTCCGGCGCAGGAACTCAGGCGAGTACAGCAGCGCGTCCTTGTACGCGATGTCGTCGCCGATGAAGTGGATCGGCGCGAGCTGCCGTTCCGCTGCCACGGTGGCGTAGCGGGCGGCGGTTTCACCGGCGACATCGAGCAGACGCTCGATCTCCTTGGGCGCGTCGTAGATGTAGTAGGCGAAGCGCTCCTGACCCATCAGGCCGAACGTGCCGTGGAAGCCGCAACCGGAACCGGGGACGTACATCGTGTGCGGAGCGAAGAGCTCCTGATTGGCCTGGATCCCGGCCGGCCAGTGCTCGCGAATGTGGTCCAGGTCGGTGGGCTCCGTCTTGTACGCGCGCAGGTCTTCCACCGACTCGATGGGGTAACGCACCCGCCAGGCGCTGCGCCCGGTGACGCGGGATGATTCCTCGCCGGTGACGTCCTCTGCGTGCTGGTCCTGGTCCTCGGAGTAGGACGCGCCGAACCCGCGGCACAGGTCGATGCCGAGACCGTGGTACGTCTTGACCATGGCGTCAGCGTAGGAGTCGCCCTCCTCGGAGAAGTGGTCGACCACCGTCGTGTTGTCGATGTAGTCCCAGATGGGGACCCGGTCGCCCTCCTGGAACGTCATCGCGCGGCGTATGCGCTCCCAGACCTGCGTGTCGAGATCGCCGCCGTACCCCGTAGTCGGTCGTACCGTGGTCGCAGTGGGCATGGGTCGTCGCTCCATCTTGGATCGTGCGCGTCTCGCGTGCCGTGTCGAGTAGTAGCACACGACAACGCGCTCTGGCGCCCCACGGACGAAGACGTGCTATAATCGGCGCCGTCGGAGGCGCCCACAGATTGGAGATGGAGACCACCTTGGCATCAGACAGCACGACGCCGCCCACCTGGCTGGATACGTTCTTCCGCATCGGCCAGCACGCGCACCGCGGCGACCATGGGGCCGACGCGCAACTGCCAACGTTCACGCGTTCGGCGCGCCTCACCGTCGAGAGCAACCTCGGCTTTACGCTGTCCGGCGAGGCGCACAACGCCATCATTCGTCAGTTGCTGCACGTCGGCGAATCGCTTCCGTACGAGCCGCTGGTGACGTTCCTGACGATCGTCGCCGGGCGGCTGGGCGGCACGTATCTCGACATCGGAGCGAACGTTGGATACTGCAGCGTGCTGGCGGCCTGCGCGTCCACGATGCCCATGCAGGTTCACGCATTCGAGCCGTGCGTGCACAACTTCGCCTGGCTTCGACGCAACGCCGACGAGAACGGCAAGACCGGCGAAATCATGCAGTACCTCGTAGGCCTGGGCGCCGAGGACGGCTCCGCGGACCTGTCCCGCTATGGCACGGGGTCGTCGTTCGTGCGTGGGTGGGACGACGGCATGGCGGACCAACTGGGGGTCGAGGAGGTCGCTGTGCGGCGGCTCGACTCGCTGATCCCCGACGCGTCGTTGTCCGCGCCGACGTTCGTGAAGATCGATGTTGAGGGGTATGAACTCCCAGTTCTGCGCGGCGGCGAACGGACGCTCTCGAACCCGAATGTCGCCGCCGTGATAGCCGAGATAGTCCACACGCACTACCCGGGAGGCTTCAACCCCGACGCCGCGGACGCCGTCCGCACGCTCGAGGGCTACGGCTACCACTGCCTCGGCCTGGACCTTCTGGGCCTGGATGGCGACGGGCTACCCCGTATGGCGGCAAGGCCGGCGGCCGAGATCGACATGACCGAAGACGGCGTCGACGACTGGCCGGGACAGTGGCTGTGCGTGCGCTTCGACGACCCGGCGGGAGCGGGCGAGAAGCTCGTGGGGTCGCTTGCGCTCTTTCCGCTATTCCTCCAGTTCTATCCCGCTCCGACCGAGGTGCTGGCCGCTCTGCTGGCCGGCATGGAGTGAGGCGCCGTTAGAAGTAGAGCCGGATCGTGCCGTACAGCATGTCCGCGTACGCGGCGAACTCCGCGGCGGCCGACCCGCCCCCGACGCGACCTGCTCCCACGAACGCCCCCGCGGCCAGGTACACGTCCTCGGCGAAGCTGTACTCCAGGCTGGGAGCGACGAGCGCCGATCCGTCGCTCAGGTTCAGGATCACCTGCACGCCGCTAGCCAGGAGCGGGTTCGTCGCCAGGGACGCGCCCAACGCGACGTAGTGCCGCCCCAGGAGATACGTGGCGCCATCAGTGTAAGCGGGCGTGGCGCTTGCCGCCGCGTATTCATCAGCGTCGGCGGCGCCTGGCGTGTTCAGGTGGTACTCGGCGAACGTGTAGACCATCTGCGCAGGGCTGTAGTCCAGCCCGGCCGACATGCGGAAGTAATCCTTGGCAGCCGTCCCATGGGTGAGCGTGTACGCCGCCTCGACCCACGTCCCGGCCCCACCGACCGCGCGAGCGATGTCGACGCCCACCAGCGCATGGCGACGGAAACGTAACGCGAGCGCGGAGATGTCGCTCTCGGCCACGTAGGTCTGTCCGCGGACGAAGACGGCGGAGGCATCCGACGCGAGGTCGTCGCCGAACACGGCCCCCGCGTCCAGTTCGCTGAAGGCGCCCAACGCGTACCGCACGCGTGCCGCGTCCACGCCGACGCGCTCCTCCTTGTCCAACGCGGTGTACGCGTAAGGGGCGAGCACGTCCGTAGGGCTGACGACGCGCGCCGAACCGAAGGCGACCGTCTGCCGCCCGATCGACACGTCCGCGGCGCCGAGCGACCATTCCACCCACGCTCGGTCGATGTTGTGCGTCAGCGAGAAGGTCTTTGCCGGCTCTCCCGGCGCCGGGTACAGGCGCTCGCGAACAGCTGCGGCGCGGTAGACAGCTCCTCCGGCGCGCGTGGTCGTGACGTCGTCGTCGGCCGCGGCCTGTACGCGCGGCGAGATGCCATACGCCAGTTCGGCTGAGACGCCTTCGGAGGGCCGCCACAGTGCGCGCAGCCGGACGCGCGTGGACGCCAAACCCTCAAGCGGCCCGTCCGAGGCCGGGTCGCCCTGCGCGGTGACGAACTGCTTGAGATAGCCGCCGATCTCCACCTCAGCCGCCGCGACGGTGGCCACGAGCAAGGTGGCGACGATGGCGGCGCTGACGCGCATTACCACTGGCTCGGCCCCGAGGCGGCGCAGGCCGCAGACGGCCCTGCGGCGTCACGTGCTCCGTGCGGCGTGCTACTCGGTGGAGTCGTCACGGCGGATGTCCTTGTCGAGTCGGCCGTCCTTGAGGAGGACCAGACGCTCCGCGCGGGACATGATCATCTCGTCGTGGGTCGAGAAGATGAAGGTCATCCCTCGCGTGCGGTTCAGGTCGCGCATCATGTCGATGAGTTCGGCGCCGGTCGTCGAGTCGAGGTTCGCCGTGGGTTCGTCGGCCAGGATGATGTCCGGCTCGGACACCATCGCCCGCGCCACGGCGACGCGCTGTTGTTGCCCGCCGGAAAGCTGCGGCGGACGCCGCGCCTCCATCCCCGCCAGACCGACGTCGGAGAGGACCTCTGCCACGCGACGGCGTCTCTCCGCGGCCGGCACGCGCTGAAGGATCATGACGTATTCGACGTTCTCCCGCACGGTTAGCACGGGGATCAGGTTGTACGATTGGAAGATGAACCCGACGTGGTCGCGGCGGAAGTCCGCCAACTGCCGCCCATTCATGTCCTCGATCGCCACGCCCGCGAGGTACGCGCTGCCTGATGTCGGCTGGTCCAACCCGCTGATGAGGTTCAGCAGCGTCGTCTTCCCCGAGCCGGACGGGCCGGCGATCGCCATGAACTCCCCACGCGCGATCGTCAGGTCGAGCGACGTCACCGCCGCGACCTCGACTTCGCCGGCGCGGTACACCTTCGTCAGCTGCTCTGCGCGGACGACGTCCTCGCCTTGCTGCGTCATCGTGTGCTCCGACTCCTCACGTATAGACCTTCATGGCCGTGGACGGCGACATCCGCGCCGCGTACACGGCCGGGTAGAGTCCGGCGATGAGGCAGCACGCCAGCACCCAGAGCGGGTAGATCACGAACTGCCGGAACTCGAGGATCGCGCGTAACGGCTCCTGGAACGTGACGCCTGCGTACTCGATGCCGCCGTAGTCGATGCCATTCCGGTTCACGAGGGCGCATACGATCACGGCCAGCATCCCGCCGACGACCATACTTACGAGCGACAGCACGCCCGCCTCCATCAGCACCATCACAGCCATACGCGTGGGGCGCGTGCCCACGGCGCGCAGGACGCCGAACTCGAACATGCGCTCGTGCAACGACATGAACAGCGTGTTCACGATTCCGAGAACGACGATGCCCAGGAGGACCATCGCGACGAAGAATAGCGAGACGTCCGTCATACCCAGGGCGGCCGCCAACTGCGGCATGAGATCCGGCCAGCCGAGGACCTCCAGCCGGTCGGTGGCGTAGGCGCCCCACACACGCTCGGGCGAGGAGACCGACGCGTCGAGACCGATGGCGATTTCGTGCGCGCCTGCGTCGATCGCCAACAGCTCGCGCGCGCGGTCGATCGGCACGAACGCGACGCTCCGGTCCATCTCGCGCACGCCGATCTCGAAGATGCCGCCCACGCGGAACATCGCCTGCGCGAGCTCGTCCGTGCCTACCTCGGACAGCGTCACCACCACGCGGTCGCCGATCTCTACCTGCAGGTCCTCTGCCATGATGCGGCCCACGAGTATGCGGCGCGGTTCGACGCCGAGATACGCGCCATCGACGATGGCCTCGTCCACCTTCGACAGGCCCGGCTCCCGCGTCGGGTCGATGCCGAAGAGCAGCGCGGCTGAGGCGTGCGCCGTGGAAGACACCATCGCGAACGCCTGTGTCCTGGGCGCGGAAGCGGCCACGTCTGGATCGGCGTCGAGGCGCGCGAGGAGCGCGTCCGCCTCCGTCATGTACATCTCGGCGTCGAGCGTGTCGCGGAACCCGGCGGCGTGGATCTGCCCGTCCCCGAGGAACGTCGCCGTCGCCGCGCCGATCATGGTCTCCTCCATGGACAACATGAAGCCGTCGGTGAAGATCAGCGCGGCGAGGCCCACTCCGACCGCCAGGGACGCCAGGAGCGTGCGTCGTTTGTTGCGGATGAGGTTCCGCACGACGAGAGCCATGAGTATGCGGAGGTGCGACATGCTACGGCGCTCGCATTCCCGCGGCCGGCTGCACGCGCGTCGCGCGCAACGCAGGAGCTACGCTCACCAGGATGGCAGTTAGGAGAGTGACGGCCGCGGGCGCCCAGATCGTCTGCCACGTGACGGCGCCGAGCACGCGATCGAACATCATGCCGCCGTACTCCACGGCGCTATCGCCCAGGGAAATGCCGTTGCGCGACAGGTACCAGTTGCCCCCGAGACCGACGACCGTGCCTCCGAAAACGCTCGCGATGCCGATGAATAGCGTCTCCAGGACGATCAGGCGGAACACGGTCCACGGTTGAGTGCCGAGAGCCCGCAGGACCGCGTATTCCCGAGACCTCTCAAGGATCGCCATCAGCACCGCGTTCAGCACGCCGACCGCGACGATTATCATGATGACGATCACGCTGACCCACGTCCCCTGCTTGTCCGTCTGCATCGCCTCGTAGAACAGACGCTCGACGACCTGCCACGGCTGCACGTCCAGAGCGTCGTCGGCCACGGCGGCCCGGATCTCGCGCGCCGAGGTCTCCGCCCTGTCGTGGCCGGACAACAGGATGGCGATCTCGTGCGACGCGTCACCGAGGGTGAGGAACTCGCGGGCCGTGTCTATGTGGAGATACGCCTTGCGTTCGAGGGGCGAGTCGTCGCCCAGGAATCCCACGATCGTGTACAGCATGTTCGCGATCGAGCCGTCGGCCGCCTGCGCGATGAGCGCGAGTTCGTCGCCTATGCGCGCCTCGACGGCGGCGGCGAGACCGGGACTGATGAGCGTCTCGTCGCGGGGCGTGGCGCCCAGGAAGCGGCCGGTAACCACGCGGTCACCGAGGCCGGTGGCGTCGTGCTCTCGAACCGGGTCGACCCCCATCACCCGCAGGCCGGACGTCTTCGTGTCGACGAAGCCCAGGGCGGCGGCGTAGACCCGAGGCGTCCACGCACGCGTGTCCGGCAGGCCTTCTATGACGCGGCCGAGTTCCTCGGCAGCCGGTATGACCTTGTAGATGGACGGGCGGTCGAGGTAGTCGCCAGCGTGTATCTGTACGTGGCCGGTGTGCGTGCGTGTGAACGCGTCGATGATGTAGTCGTAGCTGCCGTCGGCCATCCCCAGCGCCATCGCGAAGAGCGCGACGCCGCCGCCCATCGTAAGCGCCGTCAGGATGGAACGGCGCTTCTGCCGAAACATGTTGCGGAACGCCATGCGGGCGATCATCGCGGCTAGCGCTTTCGGCGAAGGTTGCGCAGCGTGAAGATGGACTCGTCGACGGGTTCGTCGAACGTCGCCGCGACGTAGCGTACGACGGTGCTATTGCCCGGCTTGTTCAGTGGTTCGATGGTCATCTGTGACGGCAGCGTGCGCGAGCCGAACGCGCGCGGTTCGGAGAAGCGCATCGCGCGCGCCGGTCGGCCTTTCTCGTCGTAGAACGTCTGATCGACGGGCAGCAGACTATCCCTGCGCAACGTGAAGATGATCTTGCCCCATACGCTCGCCGTGTCCTCCTTCGGGACGAGTTGCAGAGCGTGTAGCTCCGGGTCTTCGGAATCCACGATGGTGGCGTGGTAGTCGTCGCGGAGCGTGTTCTCCTTCACGATGTCGTCGTTCGTGAAGTCCGAACCCATCCACGAGCCCATCATCATCGACGGTGGGACCTTCATCACCTTGTCGATCTTGGGGAAGTAGTTCCACATCTCGCGGTCGTCGCGTAGCGTCGCCGTCCCCGCGTCCTTCTTGGGCGCGGTGATGCGGACGAACACACGGTCCAGGCCGTGGGTCCACATGTCCATCTCGAGGCGACGCGTCCAGTTGGGCGTCGTCACGACCATCTCGACCTCGGCGCAGCTCGTCTCGCTGCGGTACAGGCGGTCCATGTGGTCGAGGAGTCGGTCTACCTCATCGCCCGCGTCCGTCGGCGCTTGGGCCGACGCGAGCGCGGCTCCCAACGCCAGAGCCGCCAACAGCGCGACGTGCGTCCCCGGTACGCGGCAAGCAGGCATGTCTCCATCTCCAGCGGTGCGCGTGCTTCTGGTACAGACAGTAGCACGCCAACGGCGGTTTAGGGCCAGGTTGCCGGCCCTGTTCCCAGTGGGTAGCATCTGACCGTCGCCGCCGTTTACATACACCGCGTCCTGTAAGGCGCACGATGCACATCGCCCCGGACGGCGCCATTCTCCTGCTGTTGTTGCTCACGGCTGTGGTGAACCTCGGCGCCGGCTTGCTCATCGGCGGCGCACGGAAGAGGCAGCAGTTGGCCCGCGCCGAGGAGCGCATGGCCGGCGACACCGGCGAGCGCATCGATTCGGTCCTACACGAGGTCAAGGAGCTGCGGGAGCATGTGGCCGACCTCACGTTCATGATCGATGGCACGAATCCCCGCACTCGCCTCTCGGCGCCTCCTCCTCCTGACCGCGTGGCGACCCGCGAGTGACCGCCGCCTCCGGTGGCCCCGCCCACAACCGCATGGAGGGACCATGAGCCACGTGGTGGAATTCGAGTGCCGAGGCGCCACGTTCCGCGAGGTCGTGTCTCCTGGAGTGCGATGGCTGAGCGTCACCGAGGACGCCGCGCTGCTCGACCGGCACTTCGTGGACCAGGGCGTGGAACCCAACACGCCCGAAGGCTGGGCCGAAATCGAAGCCGAGGGCTATCGCTACGCCGGGCATGTCGAGGACGGTCGTCTGCTCTGCGTGGCGGGATACTGGACGTACTGCCCGGAGGCGTGGGGACTGGTAGCCGTGGGGACGCTGGAAACTGCTCGTCGGCGCGGTTTGGCGACGGGCGTCTGCTCGTTCATCACCGCGCACATGCTCGACCATGTGCCGTGCGCGACGACATCGACCATGAGCCACAACGCCGCGATGATCCGCGTCGCCGAGAAGCTCGGATACCGTCGCGCCTGACCGCGCGCGGCCACCCGTCCCGACTAACCCACGGCCGCCGCGCATGCTCGGCCGCGGAGAAAGGCAATGCCGTGCGCGTCGATCCCCATGTGCTGGATCTTCTCGGCGTCTTCTTCGCCTCGATGTGGGGCTTTGGGATCGGCTATGCGACCAAGTGGCTGACGACGCGCGAGCGCCTCGCCAGGGCGGAGGAGCGCATCGTCGAGCGCGCCGACAAGCGGATGGACGCCATGCTCGACGAGCTGCAGGCGCTCCGCGCGCACGTCGCCGACCTGACGCTGATGATGGATGACGCCCGCCCGCGCGTTGGAACTCGCGTGGACGAGTAGCCCGGTCGTTGTCCCGCCCCGTCGTTATCGTTAACATCGGCCACACTGACCGACCACCCGCTTACGAATGCTGCGTCCGAGGATGTCGATGCTCGACAGGCGATGGCACATGGCCCTCTGGGCCGCCCTCTTGCTGACAGGCGCCGTGCTCTTCGGGCGCGACGACCCCACCATCACTTACGTCCTTGTCGTGCTGGGCCACTGGGCGGTCGGGATCGCATCCTGCGTGCTGTTGGGCAGGCGCGTCGCGCGGGGTGTATTGCGGGGCAGCGTGGGCAAGCGTGGCGTGACGGCGGTCGTGGCGCTCGCCGGGCTGAGCGGCCTGGCGATCGCGGTCCTCGGCGCGACGACCCCCTACCGCGACCTCGTCAACGTGCACACGGTGGCCGGGATCGGGGCGGCCGTGCTCCTCCCGTGGGCGATGGGCGCGAGGGGCGGATGGAAGCTGCCCGCGTGCGCCGCGGGGGCCGCGCTGCTGGTGGGTGGCGTGTGCCGCGCCCTGCCGGAGAACGCTACCCGCGAGATCGTCGGTTCCGGCGCCGCCTACGGGTCGTACGAAATCGCGAACCCAAAGCTCCCGCCGTCGGACATGGCCGGCGAGAACAGCCGGGGCGAGGACAGCCCCTTCTTCCCATCGTCCGTGGAGACCGCCGACGGCGAATTCATCCCCTCCGAGTTCTTCATGGACTCCGCGCGGTGCGGCGAGGCCAGATGTCATCCGGACGTCTACGAACAGTGGCTGGGATCCGCGCACCGCTTCTCGTCGTTCAACAACCAGTGGTACCGCAGCTCCATCACGTACATGCAGGAGATGCAGGGCGACATCGAGCCCTCCAAATGGTGCGCCGGATGCCATGACCCCGCCATCCTGCTCAGCGGGCGCTGGACGAAGCCCATGACCGAGCAAATGGACATGCCGGAGGCGCACGCGGGACTCGGATGCGCCGCGTGCCATTCGATCTCGCACGTGAAAAGCACCATGGGCAACAACGCCATGGTCTACGAATACCCGGCCATGCACCGCTTCGCGGCCGCCGACAACCCGCTTACGAAAGCCCTGCACGACTACGTCGTCAAGCTGGACCCGGCGCCGCACGCGAAGACGTTCATGAAGCCGTTCCACACCGATCAGTCGTCGGAGTTCTGCTCGGCCTGCCACAAGGTGCATCTCGACGCGCCGGTGAACGACTTCCGCTGGATTCGCGGCTTCAATGAGTACGACGCGTGGCATGCCAGCGGCGTCTCGGGCCGCGGGGCGTTGGCGTTCTACTATCCCGCCAAGCCGATGAAGTGCACCGACTGCCACATGCCCCTCCTGCCGTCCGACGATGCGGCGAACATCGACGGGAAGGTGCATTCGCATCGGTTCCCGGCGGCGAACACGGCCCTGCCGCACGCGTGGCGCATGGCCGATCAGCAGCAGGCCACGACGGACTTCCTACAGGCGAACATCGTCACCCTGGACATCTTCGGGCTGACCGTCGGGGAGGCGTCGGATCGCGGCGTGGCGGCCGCGCGGGGCGGCGGACAGGCCGCGTTCTCGCTCTCCGGCGACGAGACGGGGTTGCTGAGTGGCGCGTCTGGGGGCGTGGCGATGGACGTCGGCAAGATCATCGCCCCATTGGGCGCCGCCGACGCGGCGATACGCCGGGGCGATTCGGCCCGGCTCTCGGTCGTCGTGCGGACGCGGGGCGTGGGACACCGCTTCCCCGGCGGGACGTTCGACGCCTTCGACGTGTGGGTAGAGCTCGTCGTGCGAGACGAGACCGGCCGCCTGATCCTGCATTCCGGCGGCATGGAGTCGGACGGCAGCGTGGATCGCGGCGCGCACTTCTATCGCGCCGCGTTGCTGGACGCCGCGGGGAACGTCATCGACAAGCGGAACGCGTGGGCCGCGAGGACGCTTCTATACGCCCGGGGCATCCCGCCCGGCGCCGCCGACACCGTCCACTTCCGGCTCGACGTCCCCGACGACTGCGGCGACGAGCTGCGCGTCGAGGCGCGCCTGTTCTACCGGAAGTTCGACCGATTCAACACGCAGTTCGCCTACGCGGGCGTCCCCGCCGACGACGCCTCATACGGCCGGGACCACGACAGCCGGGCGTGGGAATTCACCGGCGATACGAGCGACGTTGCTGGCGAGATCAAGAGCATCCCCACGCTGCCGATCGTGCGCATCGCGCAGGATGCCGCGCGCATTCGCGTGCTGGCCGGGGATGCGGACCCGATAACGCCGTCGACCGTTGAGACGAAAGCCCTCCGCGAGCGCTGGAACGACTACGGCATCGGCCTGCTGCTCCAGGGCGACCTCAAGGGTGCGCGCGAGGTGTTCGAGAAGGTCACGCGGATGCAATCCGACTACCCCGACGGCTGGGTGAATGTCGCGCGCGTGGCGCTCCGCGAGGGCGACCTGGACACGGCGCAGGCGCGACTGGCCGAGGCGCTCCGCCTCCTGGATGAGACGCCTCCCGCCAACCCGCATCGCGGCAAGGCGCACTACTTCATGGCGCAGGTCCACCGACGTCGCGGCGAATTGGACGAAGCGATCGCACAACTGCGCGTCACGCAGGGGCAATACCCGTTGGACGGACGCGTGCTGAACAGCATGGGACACGCTCTATTCCTCAAGCGGGAGTTCGCCGCCGCCATCGAGACGTTCGAGATCACGCTCAGCGTGGACCCCGAAAACCTGATGGCCCACTACAACCTGATGCTCTGCTACCAGGGCATGGACGATCGCGACGCCGCGCGGCGCCATCAGTCGCTCTACCGGCGCTTCAAAGCCGACGAGTCATCACAGGCCATCACCGGGGCGGCGCGACGCAAATACCCGCATCTGAACCTCGAACGACAGGCGATCCGAGAGCACTACCACATGGACGCGCCCGGCGTGTCGCCCGAGGAATGGGCGGCGCCAGACACCAAGACAGCCCTCGCGGCGCACCGAAAAGGAGACGCGCGTTGAGTTCAGACATTCTCGGAATCATGGTGTTCGGCGCGCATCCCGACGACTGCGACATCAAAGCCGGTGGCGTCGCGATCATGTGGGCGGCGCTCGGGCATCGCGTGAAGTTCGTGTCCGTGACCAACGGCGACGCCGGGCATCAGGACGAGGGCGGCGCGGCCCTGGCGCGGCGACGCGCCTTCGAGGCCAGGGCCGCGGGCGAGGTCGCGGGCATCGAGTACATCACGCTCGACAATCACGACGGCGAGCTGGAGCCGACGCTCGACGTCCGCAAGGACATCATCCGCCTGATCCGGGAGTTCGACCCGGACCTGATCCTCACGCATCGCCCAAACGACTACCACCCCGACCACCGCTACACGTCGATCCTCGTTCAGGACTCGGCGTACATGGTCACCGTGCCGAACGTGTGCGCCGATGTGCCTCACATGCGTCGGAACCCCGTCATCGCCTATCTGAGCGACGGCTTCCAGAAGCCGCAGCCGTTCGAGCCTACCGTCGCCGTGGACGTCGGGAGCGTGCACGAGCGGAAGCTCGACATGCTGCACTGCCACACGTCGCAGGTCTACGAGTGGCTGCCCTACAACGGCGGGTACCTCGACGATGTGCCCCAAGGCGAGGCCGCGCGTCGCGCCTGGCTCCGGGAGCGCTGGGGACGGCGTAGCGGGGCCGACCGGTGGCGCGACAAGCTCTGCGAGCTGTACGGCGCCGACCGCGGAGCGTCCGTCCAGTACGCGGAGGCGTTCGAGGGCTGTGAATACGGCTCGTCCCTTACCGGCGACAACCTGCGCGACCTGTTCCCGTTCACATCCTGACCAGCAGCCCTGACCGGAGGATCTGCGCGATGACCCTCAACAACGGCATTCGGATAACCTGGCTCGGCCACTCGACGTTCCGTATCGACTACGACGGGCAGGTCCTACTCATCGACCCGTTCCTCACGCCCAACCCCGAGTGTCCCGAGGAGGACAAGACGTTCGATCGGCTGGACACGCTGCTCATCACACACGGTCACCAGGACCACTTCGCCGACGCCGTGTCGCTGTGCCTCGCGCATCAGCCGACGGTCGTGTGCATCTACGAGATCTACCAATACCTAGAGGCCAAGGGAGCGCAGAACTTCAGCCCCATGAACAAGGGCGGCGCCGTCGAAGTGAACGGCCTTCGAGTGACGATGACGCACGCGTTCCACAGCTCCACGATCACGGAGGAGGACGGGACGATGATCCCTGCCGGCGAGGCAGCGGGCTTCGTCGTCGAGTTTCCCAACGGCTACAGCATCTACCACGCGGGCGACACCGGCGTCTTCGGCGACATGCGGCTCATCGGCGAGATGTACCGGCCGGACCTGGCCTTGCTGCCCATCGGCGACCGGTTCACGATGGGCCCGCGCGAAGCCGCCCGCGCCATCGAGCTCATCGGCGTCGAGGCGGTCATACCGATCCACCACGGCACGTTCGACATGCTGACCGGCACGCCGGAGCAGCTCGCGTCCGCCACGGCCGGCATGGATGTCGAAATCATCACGCTCGAACCGGGAGAATGCCTTGCGTAACGCCGTAGGCGTCATCGCCGCGTGCGTGCTGACGGCCGCCGTCGCGCGCGCCGACATCCGATTCACCGACGTCACCGCCGAGTGGGGCATCGACTTCACCCACACCAATGGCGCCTTCGGACAGAAGTACCTCCCCGAGACCATGGGCAGTGGCGTTGCCGTCTTCGACGCGGACGGCGACGACGATCTCGACCTCCTCTTCGTGAACTCGGCGCAATGGGCCGGGCATAGCCGGGGAGAACCCGCGACGGCGGCGTTCTATCGGAACGTGGGCGGCGTGTTCGCCGACCAGACGGTCGGGTCGGGCTTCGAGGAGGTCATGTACGGCCTCGGCGTGGCCGTTGGCGACTACGACCAGGACGGCGACCGAGACGTGTACATCACCTGCCTGGGCGAGGACCACCTGTTCCGCAACGATGGGGACGCCGTGTTCACCGACGTCACGGCGCGGGCCGGGCTGGGCAACCCCTCGATGGCGACGAGCGCGGTGTGGTTCGACTACGACGGCGACGGCCTCCTCGACCTCTACGTGTGCAACTACGTCGAATGGTCCGTGGCGACCGACATCTTCTGCACGTTGGACGGCGTGAATAAGTCCTACTGTACGCCGGAGTCGTACAACGGCGTGAGCGACCGGCTATACCACAACAATGGCCCCGGCGGGTTCTCGGACGTCACGGCCGCGGCGGGGCTCGCGGATCCCACGAGCAAGAGCCTCGGCGTCGTCG